>JAAYZO010000616.1 GCA_012514865.1 Lentisphaerota bacterium
GCCGCCCTCGGCATCGGCCTGCATCAGGGCGTCTACGTCGGCGTGCTCGGGCCGAGCCTGGAGACGCCGGCCGAGACCCGCCTGTACCGCCGCCTCGGCGCCGATGCCATCGGCATGTCGACGGTCCAGGAGGTCATCGTGGCGCGGCAGGCGGGCGTCCCCGTGCTGGGGCTCTCGGCGATCACCAATGTCAACGACCCCGAGGCCATGGCCCCGGCGACCATCGAGGCGATCGTCGCGGCCGCCGAGCGCGCCTCGGTCGACCTGTCGCGGCTCCTGTCGGCGGTGCGCCGGGCCTGGCCCGCGGCGGCGGTGTAGGGCGCTCGGGCGGAGGCTCCGTCTGCCCGGCGTTCGGACACCCATGGTCGGCCCGGCGTGGGCTCGTAGGAAACACCGCGTCGCGGTGCTGTCGATGCCGTTGCGGCTCGTGGACGCGTTCGCGTCTGTGGACACTCGCGCTCCAGACCGGTGGCGAACGATGGCTTGCCTTGCCGCAGCCGGTGGAGGACGACCCGTCAGGGCTGCTGCTCGAGCCGCCGCAGCTCGTCGGGGCGGGCCAGGAAGTAGTCGGGGTCGTGCTGGCGCAGGTGCTCGGCGTCATGCCAGCCCCAGGCCGCGGCGGCGCGGCTGACACGCGCCCGGCGCGCTTCGCGCAGGTCGCCGACGGTGTCGCCGACATAGACGAAGCTCTGGCGCGGATGCCGCCGGCGCACCTGCCGGATCTTCTCGACCTTGCTCGGGTGGTCGTTGGCGCCCAGAATGCACTGGAAACAGTCACGCAGCCCGACGCGCTCCAGATAGGCCGACACCGTGTGGCTGTCGTTCGACGTGATGATGTAGAGCACGCAGGTCTGCCGCAGCGCCCGTATCGCGTCGGCCACACCCGGAAACAGCGGCATGTCGTCGAGGCGACTCTCGAGCTTGCGGCCGACTTCGGCCAGGATCTCGTTGAGGTCCTCGGGCGGCACCCGCAGCGCCTCCAGCGAGCGGCAGGCGTTGTCGTCAAAGAGCGCCCGGAAGTCGACCGGGTTGCGCACGCAGGTGTGGCCGAACTCGCGCAGGGTCCGCACCAGGGCCTGGTAGAAGACGTCGAACGAGTCGGCAATCACGCCGTCGAAGTCAAACATGATGATACGCTGCTTCATGCCACGCTCCGTGGGGCCGACCGCCATCACCGCCTGCCGCCGACCCGGCCCACCCAATGTGGCGAGCCAAGAGGCCCTGTCAAGTACCCGCCCGGCGCATGCCGGGCGGTTCTGACCCGGATCATTCACGACGCGATGGGCGTCGTCGATGATCCGGGCTAGATTGGGGCCGTCCGTCGCGTCCCGTCACGGCCTCCGGCCGCCGCCCGGGCGCCTGTATCCGCCACGATCTGGAGACTGCATGGTGAGCAGAGCTGTCTGTCTGGACCCCGTCGCCGGTGCCTCGGGGGATATGATCCTCGCGGCCTTGATCGACCTCGGCGCCGACCCCGGCGAGATCGTCCGGGCGCTGCGCGCTGCCGGCCTCGGCGAGGTCGACATACGCTTCGAGCGCCGCGCCTGCCGCCAGCAGATTGTCTGCGGCTATGTCGAGGTCCTCGACGGCGGTGCCGTGGCCGACGGCGCGCCGGCTGCGACCGCTCACGCCCACCCGCACCCGCACGACCATGGCCATGCCCATGACCACGGGCATGACCACCCGCACCCGCATGACCACGGGCATGACCACGCCCACGCCGATGACCACGGGCACGCCCACGCGCATGAGCCTGGCCACGCTCATCCCCATAGGCCCGCGCCGGGCGCCGCCGCCGCGCCGGCGCACCACCACCGCGGCCTCCGCGAGATCCTGGCCCTGATCGAGCGCGTGCCGGCACCGGCGCGCGCCCGCGAGCGCGCCGCGCGCATCTTCCGCCGCCTGGGCGAGGCCGAGGCGGCCGTGCATGGCGTCGCGGTCGAGGCGGTGCACTTCCACGAGGTCGGCGCGGTCGACTCGATCGCCGACATCGTCGGCATCTGCCTGGCCCTCGAGCAGCTCGGGGTCGAGCGCGTCTTCTCGGCGCCGCTCAAAGTCGGCCAGGGCACCATCCGCTGCGCCCATGGCGTCCTGCCCAACCCGGCACCCGCCACGGCACGGCTCCTCGAGGGCTGCGAGGTGGTCTGCCTGCCGCTGGCCATGGAGCTGACCACGCCGACCGGCGCGGCCGTCATCAGCGCCCTCAGCGAAGGCCCCTGGGACAGCCTGCCGATGCGCGTCCTGCGCACCGGCACCGGCCACGGCCGGCGCGACCTCGAGGCGCTGCCGAATATCCTGCGCGCCTTCCTGGTCGACCTCGCCCCGCGGCCGGCCGGCCGCGATGCGGTCACCGTCATCGAATGCGATATCGACGACCAGACTCCCGAGGTCACCGGGGCCCTCCTGGAGGACCTCCTGGCGGCGGGCGCGCTGGACGTCTCGATCAGCCCGGTGCAGATGAAGAAGAACCGCCCCGGCAGCCGCCTGACCGTGCTCGCCGCCCCGTCGGAGGCGTCCCGCCTGGGCGCCTTCATCCTGGAGCACTCCTCGACGATCGGGGTGCGCACCTGGCCGGCCGAGCGGATGGTCCTGAAGCGCGCCGCGGCCTCGGCGGATACCCCCTGGGGCGCGGTGGTGTGCAAGCGCATCGAGCGCCCCGACGGCGTCGAGCTGACCCCGGAATTCGAGTCGGCCCGGCGCCTGGCGTCGGCCTGCGGCGTGCCGCTGCGGCACGTCCTCGACGCCGCGAGGCGCTGGGAGCCTAAGGCGCCCTGAGGGGCGTCGCGGGGCGATTCCGGGGCCGCGGGGGCGCGGCCTTCCGGCTCGGGACACGGACGGACACGGACGGACACAGACGGGCACGGACGGGCACGGACGGGATCGGCGGGGACGGCGTTGGGCGTTGAGCGTTCGGCGTTGAGCGTTCGGCGTTTGCCCTCGGGCGTTGAGCGTTCGGCGTTGAGCGTTCGGCGTTCAGCCTCGGCCCTCGGCCCTCGGGCGTTGGGCCTCCGGGGCCGGGGACGCGCCAGGCACGCCGGGTCTTGGCGGATTGTCGTGTGGAAAGGACAGGCCATGCTGTACCGCTCGCTCCTCGCGGATGCCCGTGCCATCTCGTCAGCGTCGCTGGCCGTGCCGCTGAGCCCGGCCGACTGGTCCGCCGCGCTCCCGACGCGCCGGCGGCAGTGGCGGCAGATGCTCGGCCTGGAGCCGCTGCCCGAGCGCACGCCGCTGCAGGCGACCGTCA
>JAAYZO010000617.1 GCA_012514865.1 Lentisphaerota bacterium
AAAAGCAAGTTTACGACGGATAGTAGTACGGACGGGTGGGCCGCGCGGTCCGAGTCGGGTGGCCCGAGACACCGACGCGCCCTGGGCGGTGTGCGGTCCGGCCTCTCCTTGGCCACCGTGGCCGCGCGGCGGGAGCCCTCCCCCGCTGTCCCCGGTGTCCCCGCTGTCCCCAGTGTCCCCAGGCCGCCCGCGTCCGGGCCTTGCCGGCACTGGAAATGCGTCCGAGCCATGCTAGACTGACGCGATCCGGCCAGGCGGGCCCGGCCGGGCCCGAGAGAGACTCTGGCGCGGCGTCACTTCAACGGATGCAAGGTACCATGCTGATCACAGTGATCGGTCGAGGCCACGGTGGCACCCGGGCGATGTCGCACACCCTCAGCGCCAGCGGTGTGTACATGGGCTCCAAGCTGAATGTCTCCGGCGACCTCCTACCGCCGGACGACATGTACGAGGCCTGCCGGGTCATGGCGCGCCACGTCGTCCACCTCGGCGGCCTGCGCTGGGATTTCTCGAAGCTGCACAGCATGCCGATCGACCCGGCCTTCACGCGTCTGGTGGAGTCCTTCCTGTCGTCGGTGCTGAGCAGCGACGCGCCGCGGCGCGGCTGGAAGCTGCCCGAGACGACCCTGGTCTTCCCGTGGATCGTCCGGCTCTTCCCCGACATCCACTACATCCACTGGGTGCGCGACCCGCGCGACAGCATCCTCGGTGCCCATCTCACCGACGACCTCGCTGACTTCGGGGTGCCCTACGACCGCACCGACGACATCCGCCTGCGCCGCGCCATCAGTTGGCGCTACCAGATGGAGATTGTGCGCGCCACCCCGAAGCCGCGGCACTGGCACAGCGTGCGTTTCGAGGACTTCATCCTCAAGCAGGACGATGCCCTCGCCGGGCTGAGCAGCTTCCTCGGCTTCCCGCTCGAGAAGATCCCGGTGCGCCCGGATGCGGTCGGGCGCTACCTGAAGGACCCCGGGCCGCATACCTTCCCCTTCTTCGCCGACGACGAGTTCTACCGCATACCCATGGACAGCCCCGCGGTGGGCCAGCCGGCCTGACCGTGACGGAGTCGAACGGTGGTGAACGAAGAGACGATGCGGAGGGCACTGCGATGACGATTGCCGACTTGGCGGCCATACCCGGCCGGCGTTATCCGGCCCGGCGGCGCACCCAGAACCTGGTGGGCGGCGCCAGCCCGATCGCGACGCAGAACTTCTGCATGGGCTACGTCACCCTCGATCCCGAGGGCGGCCAGGTGCCCTGGCACAACCAGGACTCCGAAGAGGTCTACTTCGTCATCGCCGGCAGCGGCGAGTTTTGCCTCGGGCAGGAGCGCCGGACGCTGACGGCCGGCCAGGCCGCCTACGTGCCGGTCGGCGAATTCCACCAGTTGACCAACACCGGCAAGGAGCCGATGGTGATCATCTACGTCTACGGGCCTGCGGGCGACGTCGCGCACTGGCGCCAGGAACTCGCCGGGACGCTGCCCCGCGCCGGTCACGAGGCGCCGCCGTTGCCGGCCGGCGCCTGGCCACAGTGCACCGCGGCGCCGGAAGAGTAGGTCCACGGCCCCGTCCGTGGACTACCTCCCGGGTGCCACCGGCGCCCGGGACACGACAGAGTAGGTCCACGGCCCCGTCCGTGGACTACCTCCCGGGTGCCACCGGCGCCCGGGACACGACAGGCAGGATTCGCGGATAGAGCGAGGCAGGACGTCGCTCGCGGTGCCGTGTCGGGGGTGCGTGGCCCACCGGCGCGAGAGCGTCCGCGGGCCGCGCCGAAGCCGACGGACGTCGGCACACCGCCCGCCTCTCCAGGGGCGCGATGGGTCGCTACGAGGTTGATAAGGAGGACTGCGCCATGGGCGCCATGAAGACGATCCGCGTGGGCATTGTCATGAACGGCGTCACCGGGCGCATGGGGACCAACCAGCACCTGCTGCGCTCGATCATGCCGATCATCCGCCAGGGCGGCGTGCCCTGCGGCAACGACACGGTCATCCTCCCGGACCCGATCCTCGTCGGCCGTAGCGCCGCCAAACTCGAGGACCTCGCCCAGCGCGCCGGACTGAGCCGCTGGAGCACCGACCTCGACACTGTCCTCAGCGATCCGGCCTATGAGGTCTTCTTCGATGCCCAGACCACCTCGATGCGTCCGGCGGCCGTGCGCGCCGCGGTGGCGGCAGGCAAGCACATCTACTGCGAGAAGCCGACGGCCCTGACGGTCGCCGAGGCCTACGAGCTCTACACCCTGGCCCGCGATGCCGGCGTCAAGCACGGCGCCGTCCAGGACAAGCTCTGGCTGCCGGGCTTCCTGAAGTACCAGACCATCCGCGACCAGGGCTTCCTCGGACGCCTGCTCAGCGTCCGCGGCGAGTTCGGCTATTGGGTCTTCGAGGGCGATACGGTCACGCCGCAGCGGCCCTCGTGGAACTACCGCGCCGAAGACGGCGGCGGCATCATCACCGACATGTTCTGCCACTGGCGTTACGTCCTCGATAACCTCTTCGGGCCGGTCCAGGCGGTGTTCTGCGAAGGCGCCACGCTGGTGCCCGAGCGCCGCGACGAGCAGGGCAGGCCGTACCCGTGCACGGCCGACGACACCGCCTACGCCCTCTTCCGCCTGCAGGGCGGCGTCATTGCGCAGTTCTGCTCGTCGTGGGCGGTGCGCGTGCATCGCCGCGACCTCCTCAGCATCCAGGCTGACGGCGTCGACGGCTCGGCGATGGTGACCCTGCGGGACTGCTGGGTGCAACCGCGCGCCACGACCCCCCGGGCGGTCTGGAACCCGGACGTCGCCGACCCAAATGACTACCTCGGCGGCTGGACGCCCGTGCCCGCCTACGCCCCGGCCGAGAATGCCTTCAAGGCGCAGTGGGAGCTCTTCCTGCGTCACGTGGTGCTGGATACGCCCTTCCGCTGGAGCCTGCTCGAGGCCGCCAAGGGCGTCCAGCTCGCCGAGCTCGGCCAGCAGGCGTGGCGCCAGGGCCAGTGGGCCGAGGTGCCCGAACTGGCGCCGTAAGGGCTTCAGCCGCCCCGCCGGCGCCCTCCAGGCCGCGCGCCGCCCTGATGTGACGCCCAGGTCGCGGCACGGCTGACAGGCTATGGTGCCGGGGTCGTCAGCGCGGACACGCCACCGCTACGGCGCGGACACGGGCGCGCAGCGTGCCGCAGGGAACAGCCCGAAAGGCCGCCCGCCACACGTGCTGGAGCGCGAGTGTCCACAGACGCGGACGCGTCCACGAGCCGGATAACGCCGACGCGGTCTTCAGGCGGCCCTGCCGGGGCCCAGGGCTGTTCGGAGATCACGTCAGCGTTCTCTCGGTCACCCTGGAGGGGTGCAAGATCGTAGCCGGGGGTCGTGCGGAGTACGACCCCCGGAACCGCGGATTTCACGCCATGCACCCTCCTGTGAAACTCGACCTCGGTCACGCGGGTGGCTCGGCTTGTACGGTTACGTCTGCACGTTCGACTCCTGGGTAAGGGGGGGCATGCGCCTGCGTTGGCAACTGAATTTTCTCCTGTGCGGGAT
>JAAYZO010000618.1 GCA_012514865.1 Lentisphaerota bacterium
CGGTGTGCCGGTGGCGGTGGTCGATGGCAACGTCCTGCGGGTGGGGTCGCGGCTGTGGTGTCTGGACCAGGACAGCCGCCAGGCGGCCTTGCCGCGGGAGGTCCGTCGTCGACTGGATGCGGCGGTGATACAGAGCGGCGATCCGTCGGCGTTCAACCAGGCGCTGATGGAGCTGGGCGCGATGGTCTGCCGGCCGCGCGATCCGAGCTGCGGCGAGTGCCCATGTCAGGCCGACTGCCTGGCGCTGGCCGCGGGTCGCGTGGCGGAGCTGCCGGTGCGTTCAGCGCGGCCGGCGGTGCCGCATTACCGCGTCGCGGTGGGGCTGCTCGAGCATGAGGGCAGGGTGCTGATCGCGCGGCGGGACGAGGAGCAGATGCTCGGCGGCCTGTGGGAGTTCCCGGGGGGCAAGCAGGAGCCCGGCGAGACGCTCGCGGAGACAGTCGTCCGCGAGTTCCAGGAGGAGCTTGGTCTGGCGGTGCAGGTCGGCGCGCGTCTCTGCACGATTCGCCATGCCTACAGCCACTTCCGGATCACCCTGAGTGCCTACCGCTGCGTGCCGGCGGGCGCTGTCGAGGCGTTGCGCTGCGGCCGTCCGGTGGCGTGGGTGCCCTGGGACCGCCTTGGCGAGTATCCCTTCCCGAAGGCGAATCACAAGATCTTCGCGGCGCTGGGCCTGGTGCCGCCCCCGGCGGCCGGCGCGGTCGCGCCCCCGGCGGCGGGTGCGTCAGCCCCAGGTGTTCCAGCGGCGGATGTCCTCAAGGGCCAGGCGTGACGTCGGGCCGGCGGGCGGCGTGTCGTCGGGCCAGCCGAGGGTGATGAGGGCTGCCACACGGAGGCCCTTCGGGAGGCCCATGAGACGGCGCACGGCGCCCTCGTCGAACCAGCCGATCCAGCAGGTCCCCAGGCCCAGGGCCGTGGCGGCCAGGACGAGGTGCTCGCCGGCGATGCCGAGGTCGATCAGGTCGTACTGGATGCCGGTGACCATCGGCGCGATGCGGTGCGTGAGGACCTGGCGCTGGACGCAGACAGCGATGAAGACCGGCACCTGTGACCACCACGGGTGGGGTATGCCGAGGCGCTTGCCCTCGGTACGCAGCCGCGCGACCATGGCCGGGTCGTCGGCGACGACGAAGCGCCACGGCTGGCGGTTGCAGGCCGAGGGGGCCAGGCGGGCGGCCTCGACGCAGGTGTCGATGAGGCCGCGCGGCACCGGCCGCTCGGGGTCGTAGTGCCGGCAGCTGCGGCGCGCGCGCAGCAGCGCCAGGAGGGCCTCTGGAGTGGCCTTCTGCGGGGTGTGCTCGTCCGGCATGGTCGTGCTGCTGTGCGTCACCGACGTGCCCTCCTGGCAGTCTGCGTGGCTCGGCTGGGCGGGGAAGAGGACGCCCGCGGCCCGCGGCCCCGGGGAGCGAACGCCCAACGCTGAGTCCGCTCAAAGAAATCGTCCTCGTCCTCAGCGCAGCGGTCCTCGTCCTCAGCGCAGCGGTCCTCGTCCTCGTACTCGATAGAGTTTGAGCTCAGATTCGACGACGAGGGACGACGACGAGGACGAGTACGATACGCAATAAGCCTTTCTAGAGTGGACTCAACGCTGAACGCTCAACGCCCAACGCTCAACGACCCTCGCCCCTCGCCCCTCGACCCTCTTTCAGGCTCGTTCCAGGACGAAGAGGGCCTCTTCCGCGACGAGGTTATCGCCATCGCGCAGGGGCCGTGCCTGGCCATCGGCGAGGACGTGGGCCTCGAGGACGCGCACGCGCGCCGCCACGGCCCAGGCCACGAAGTCGCGGATGCTGCAGAGGTGGATATTCGGGGTGTTGTGCCAGTGGTGCGGCAGGGCCGGCGTCACCGGCATGCGGCCGCTGGTGGCAAACTCTCTCCGGACGCGCCAGTGGGCGAAGTTCGGGAATGACACCACGCCGCGGTGGCCGACGCGGAGCATCTCGTCGAGAACGCGTATCGGGCGATGCAGGGTCTGCAGGGTCTCCTCGAGGATGACCAGGTCGACGCTGGCATCCGGGAAGCCGCTGAGGCCCTCGTCGAGGTCGCCATGGAAGACCGGCACGCCGCGCGCGATGCAGTTCAGGACGGCCTCCTGGTCGAGTTCGACGCCCTGCGCGCAGGCCTGGCGTTTGGCCATCAATCCGGCCAGGAGCTCGCCGTGGCCGCAGCCGAGGTCGAGGACGCTGCCGCCGCTGGGGACGAGTCCGGCGATGATGGGGTCCTGCCAGCGGTGGCTGTCGGTGCCGCTGTCGGCGGCCGCGGGGGTGTCCAGGCAGGCCTGTGCGGACAGGCTCTCGAGGCTGGCGTCGGGGGCGCTGTCGGCGAGCCGGCGGAGGACCTCCGGCGCGAGGCCGGGGCGGGGTGCGTTCGGTGAGGTCAGCATCGGCAGCCTCCTTGGCGGGCGCAGCGCTGCACCGCGGTGTCGGGGGGCGCGGTGGTGATAAAGCCGCGCAGGAGTCGTTCGACCGTGGCGGTCTCGACGAGGAAGGCGTCGTGGCCGTAGTCCGACTCGACCTTCAGGTAGCTGACCGGGATACGGTTGCGCATGAGGGCCATGGCGAATTCGCGGC
>JAAYZO010000068.1 GCA_012514865.1 Lentisphaerota bacterium
GGCGGCGAGTTCTCCGAGGGTCTCTGCGAAGGTCGTGAAGGCGGCGCTGAGGGTGGCGGGGCTGCTGAGGTCGGCGCCGGCCTGGCGGACCAGGTCGAGGGGGTCGGCTGAGCCGCCGGCCTGGAGGAGTCCGAGGTAGGCCTGGCGGGCCTGGGTGTCGTCGAGGAGTCGTCGGACGAGGATCTGGGAGGCGCAGTAGCTGGTGGCGTACTTGTAGACGTAGAAGTTGTAGTAGAAGTGGGGTATGCGTGACCACTCCAGGGCGATGCGGGGGTCGGGGGTGACGGCCGGGCCGTGGTAGCGCCGGTTGAGGTCGGCATAGTCGCTGGCGAGGCTGTCGGGGGTGAGGGCGGTGCCGGCGGCGTCCTGTTCGTGGAGGCGCTTCTCGAATTCGGCGAACATGGTCTGGCGGTAGACGGTGCCGCGGAAGGTATCGCAGGCGTGGTTGAGGAGGTAGGCGCGCATCTCGGGGGTGGTATCGTTGCGGCCGAGGAGGTAGTGGAGGAGGAGTGCCTCGTTGGCGGTCGAGGCGATTTCAGCGATGAAGATCGGGTAGCCGGCGGTCTGGGGCGGCTGGGCGGCGTTGGCGAGCCGGGTGTGCAGGGAGTGGCCGAGTTCGTGGGCCAGGGTGAAGGCGTCGTCGAGGGTGTCCTGGTAGTTGAGCAGGATGTACGGCCGACTGCCGTAGCAGCCGCTGGAGTAGGCCCCGGAGCGCTTGCCGCGGTTCTCGCAGCGGTCGATCCAGCGCTCGGGGATGGCCTGGCGCAGGGCCTGGACGTAGTCATCGCCGAGGGGCGCGCAGGCCTCCAGGACCCAGGCCATGGCGGTGTCGAAGGGCACCTTGACATCGGCGGCCGGGACGATCGGGACGTACATGTCCATCATGTCCAGGGTCTCGATGCCGAGGCAGCGCCGCCGCAGCTCGGTGTAGCGGTGGAAGTGCGGCAGGGCGTCGTGGACGGCCGCGATGAGGGCCTCGTAGAGCGCCACCGGGACGTGGTCGCTGCTGAGGGCTGCCTCCAGGGCCGATGGGTAGTGCCGGGTCCGGGCCAGGAAGTTGTGCATGTGGACGTGGTGGCGCAGGGTGGCGGCGGTGGTGTGGTGCACCCCGGCGTAGGCGTCGTAGAGGGCACTGAAGGCGCGCTGGCGGACGCCGCGGTCGCGGTTCAGCATGAAGCTGATGTAGCGGCCCTGGGACAGGGGGCGCGGGTTGCCATCGGCATCGGCCACATCCGGGAACTTCAGGTCGGCGTTGGTCAGGAGCTTGTAGACGTCGCCCGGGGCGGCGAAGAGCGTTCCGGCGCCCGAGAGGATGCGCTCCTCGGCGGTGGAGAGGGTATGGGGTTTCTGGCGCAGCAGCTTCAGCAGCGGGTAGCGGAAGGCCGCCAGCTCCGGCAGGTCGAGCCAGGTGCGCAGGGCCTCTTCGGGATTGGCGAGGAGTTCCGGGCGGACCCAGGCGAGGCGCGCCGCGGTCTCGGAGAGGGTCGAGCGCATGCGGCTCTCGCGGGCCTGATTGGCGGCATGGCTGGTATCCTCGTCGGCCTTGAGGTGAGCGTAGCAGTAGAGGCGGTCGAGGAGGACATCGAGGTCGCTGTCGAGGCGCAGGAAGCGCAGGACCGCGACCGGCTCGCTGAGGGTGCCCTGGAAGGCCTCCAGGCGAGTCACCAGGTCGGGCAGGCGTGCCAGGTCGGCCTCCCAGGCGGCCGCGTCGGCATAGAGGGCCTCGACGTCCCAGGTGCAGTCGACGGGCAGGTCCTGGCGTTCGGGTATGGCGCCGGACGGTCCGGCTTCGGTGGCGGCTTCAGCGGCGTCGAAGTTCAGGAGGTCCATCGTGTCTCCGGGGTCGGGTCCGGGTGTGCGTCCCGGGCCGGCGGTCCGCCCGGGCGGTGAGAACATACGAGTCGTCTCGGAGTTGTCGGGCACCGCCCCCGCACACGACCGGTGACCACGTCAACCCGCCGCTATGGCGCGGTCTCCAGGCCAGCGTCGGTGCTTTTCCTGAGTCATCGACGAAACGTTTCGCGGGGAGAGGGAATTGAACCAGTAGAGTAGCTCCGGGCTAACCCCCGGAGCTACTCTACTGGTTACTGATCGCCTCGGGATTGCCCTGGACCGCCACGACCGGCTGGCGACCTCAGCAACCGGCCCGACTGTAATGCGACGACTGGCAATTGCCATGGCGGTGGCTGCCAGGGGGATCTTCCGCCACTGGCGGTTGCCTGCCAGTGGCGGAAGATCCGATCGACGGGTGGCTGACGGCGTTGCCGTGGACCTCCCGTCGGTGTCCCGAACAGCCCTGCCGCGGCGCTTGCGGCGGTGCCGATCCGACATGACATTGGCGGGCAGGAGGTCTCGCGGCCGTGGTAACACTCCTTAATATAGGCAACACGCACACCCAGGTCGGCCATCTCGAGGGCGGCCGGGCGGTGCTGGACCGGGTGATGCCGACGGCCTCCTGGCTGGAGGGCGGCGGCGCGGCGCTGTCGGCCTGTCCGGGGGACGGCCCGGTATTGGCGGCCTGTGTCGTGCCGGCGGTGCGTGAACGCCTCGCCGGCGCGGCGCGCCGTGTGGTCTTTCTCGAGGCGGGGCTGGTCACCGAGGTGGACTTCAACCGAGTCGACAGCTCGACGCTCGGTGCCGACCGGATTGCCAACGCGGTGGCGGCGGCGGCCCTGGTCGCGGGTCCGGTCGTGGTCGTGGACTGCGGCACGTGCATCACCACCGAGGTCCTCTCGGCCGGCGGGCGTTTCGAGGGCGGCGCGATCCTGCCGGGCCGGTCGCTGTGGCGGCGGGCGCTGTGCTCGCACACCGGGCAACTGCCCCTGGTCGAACTGGCGGAGGCCACGCCGGCGCCGCTGGGCCGCTGCACGCGGGATGCCATCCTTGCCGGCGTCGACCTTGGCATTCTCGGTGCCGTGGGGCGCCTCGTGGCGGCGTCGCGGCAGGCACTCGGCGCGCCGGACTGCCGGGTCCTGGCGGTCGGTGGCGACGCGGGCTACTTCTGCCGCGGCCTGCCGGGTCTCGAGGCGGGCGGCGACGCCTTCACGCTGGGCGGCCTGGCGCGGGTGGCGTCGCGGCTGTTCGCGGCGGCGGCCGGGGGCTGAGCCGGCGGGGGGTGCCGGCCGCAGGCCCCCGCGGGCGACCGCCGGCGAGGCCGTGAGAATCCCCCAGTCCAGGTTTCGGCCCATCCCTCAGGTGCCGTCGGGCGGGGGGGCGGCGGCGGCGCTGGAGCTGTCCTGCCAGGTCGTGCCGGGCGTCTCCGAGACGGTCCCGGTGGCGGTCTCGGCGGGCGCCGCCATGGTGACGCCGTTGGCGCAGCCGGTGCCCTCCGAGGGGGCGCCATCCCGGGACCAGTCCAGGCAGCAGCGGATGAAGCTGCGCAGGAGGCGGCCGATGTGTGCCGGGAC
>JAAYZO010000619.1 GCA_012514865.1 Lentisphaerota bacterium
ATCCTGGTGGCCCTGGGTGCCGGCATCCTGTTCGGCAGCGATGTGCTGAACCTCTGGCACTTCGACAACATGGGCCTGGTCAACCACGCGGCCAATCTGGCGCTGGTGTTCATCCTTTTCCACGGCGGCTTCGGGACGCTCCGGTCCGACCTCCGGGCGGTGGCCTTGCCGGCGATCGGTCTGGCGACCTGGGGTGTCGTGCTGACGGCCCTGGCGACCTTCGCGGTGTTGTACGGCGTGCTGCGCTGGGACGTCCAGCGGGCGCTCCTGCTGGCCGCGATCATCTCGTCGACCGACGCCGCGGCGATCTTCTCGATACTGCGGCGGCAGTCGCTGCCGCAACGGCTGGCCTCGACGATCGAGATCGAGAGTGCCGCGAACGACCCGATGGCCATCCTGCTGACGGTGGCAGCGATCGAGGCGATCACGGTCGGCCACGCGGGGTGGCTCGGCACGGCGGGGCTGTTTGTGTGGAAGTTCACCGCGGCGCCGCTGGTCGGCTGGTTTCTGGCCCGCGGTGCGATCTGGCTGTTCCGTCGGCTCGAGCCGCAGGACCGCGGGCACTACTACGTCCTCTCACTGGGGGTCGTCCTGGGCATCTACGGCCTGGTCGAGGTGATGCAGGCCAGCGGCATGCTGGCGGTGTTCGTGGCGGGCCATGTCATGGGCAACCGCTCGTTCGTGCACAAGCAGGGCGTGGCGAATTTTACCTCGGCCCTGTCGACGGTGGCGAACATCTGCATGTTCGCCCTGCTGGGGCTGCAGGTCTTTCCGAGCCGCTGGGGCACGCTGTGGCTGGACGGCCTGGTGCTCTTCCTGGTGATCACGTTCCTGGCGCGTCCGATGGCGGTGCTGGTGGGGACGCTGGGCATGGGCTTCCCGTGGCGCCACAGGCTCTTCATGGCCTGGGCCGGCCTGCGCGGGGCGGTGCCGATTGTCTTGGGGACCTACCCCGCGGCGGCCGGCCTGGCGGTCGGCGAGGAGATCTTCAATCTGGTGTTCTTCGGCGTGCTGCTCTCGATCGGCCTGCAGGGCTCGACGCTCGGCGTCCTGGCGCGCTGGCTGAAGCTGGCGACGCCATCGCGGCCGAAGCCGCTCTTCAATGTCGAGCTGGTCACCATGGCCGAGAGTGACTTCGACCTGGTCGTGGTCGACCTGCCGGGTCCGGCCGGGGCGCAGGGGCCGAGCCTGGCCGATCTGCGCCTGCCGGCCGGCGCCGTCATTGTGCTGATCACCCGTGGCCGCGACCTGGTGGTGCCGAAGGGCTCGACGCGCCTGCAGGGCTTCGATCAGGTGACCACGCTGGCGCATGCCCGGGACCACGACGCCGTGCGCGGCATTCTCCTGGATCGCTTCGCAGCAGCGATCCTGCCGGCAGCCGCCGACGACGCGCCGCCGTCGCCATCCGCGGCCTGAAGCCGCGCCGGCGTGGACCGGCGTCGGGTGCACCCCGAGCGGCGTCGGGGGCCGCCCCTGCGATCAGCCCGGGATGACGTTGAACATCATCGGCTGGCGGCCGGTGATGAGGTAGTAGGCGGCGCCGAAGAGGGTCGGGAAGAGGGCTCCCAGGAGTTCGCCGGCGATGAGGCCGATCATGATCGGCTTGACGCGGTTGTAGAGGCCGCTGCCGCCGTAGCGCACGATGAGCGTCTTGATGAACCACCCGAGCAGGTAGGACGGCCCCATCAGGCGCAGGGGCGTGGCGGCCCAGCTCACGAAGAGGAGCGGGTGCAGGGGCCAGCGCGTGCAGCGCAGTCGTGCCGCGGTGCAGACCAGCACCAGGCCGAGGCCGACCAGGGTCATCACGGTGCAGGTCAGGTTCGGCTCGATCTGGCCGAGCCAGGACAGGCCGCGCGCCGGGGCGGCGTCCGGATCGAGGCCCTGCGCCGCCAGTTTCTGGCGGATGAGCACGGCGCTGTCGAAGGGCCCGCGCGGGACCGTGATCGTCGACCAGCTGTCGCCGGTGGCGCTGCCCATGTCGTACTTGATGTACAGCGTCGCCGGAATGGCCACCGCCAGGCCCAGCACCAGCGCGGCCAGGCACAGCCAGGACGACACGCCCAGGGGCAGGCGGCGCGTCTCGAGGACCTTCAGAGAGTTCGCCATGAAGGGCATCAGCGCCTCGCGCGGGTCGATGAACAGCACCGTGGTGATCAGCATCATGACGAGGAGTTGCTGGCTGCCGATGGCCGGGGCGCCGAGCAGGCCCCAGAGCGCCACGCAGGGCCAGAAGTAGCACTTCATGTAGATCTGGCCGGTCTCGGCGATGACGCGGCTCAGGACGGTGAAGCCCATGATCATGATGCCGACGTAGAGGCTCGCCAGGAGCGGCCGCACCCCGGCCAGGCAGAGCTGCACGATCAGGAGCACCGCCAGGGCCATGAAGGCGCGGCCGCCCCAGACCGCCTCGCGGGTGACATCCTCGCGCCGGGGGCCGAGGCCGAGGCTGCGGCGGGCCACGCCGGCGTAGTAGTGCCGGCCGGTGTAGAGGATGGTGATCATGACGCCGAGGTTGGCGCCGAGCAGGGCGAAGCTCTGCGGGTTCAGCGAGAGGTACGAGGTGCCCTCGATCGGCGCCATGAGGTTGATGCCGTAGGCGGCCAGGGTCCCGGCCAGGAGATACCACAGGAAGGGCGCGATGCCGAAGGAGAAGGCGATATCGCTGGGGATGAAGTAGGCCAGGCCGATGATGACCAGGTAGAGGTGCGGTCGGAACAGCCCCAGGCCGCCGCCGCGCACCAGCGCCGGTACCAGCCGGCCCAGGGCGGTGAAGTCGAACGACGTCGGCACCCGTATGAGGACCTCCGGATACCATGCCGCGGCGAAGTTGTTCAGATGAATCGCCAGGACCACGCCGCAGGTCACCCAGAACGAGCGTTCGCGCAGCATCGGCGGGCAGGAGCCGTCGTCGCCGGGGAGGAGGGCTTCGGTGAAACGCGCGATCGGGTAGGGCAGGTGCTCATGGCGGGACCACTGACGGTGCAGCAGGAGCGACAGGGCGATGAGGGCGCCCCAGAGCGTCAGGGTGAAGGGCACCCAGATGAGCAGCGGCCGCACCCATGCCTGCCAGGGCACGCGGCGGACAGCGACGTGCTGGCCGCCCTTGCCGAAGCCCTGCACATAGCCGCCGATGACGCGGTCGTCATCGCCGGCGGGGTCGACCAGGGCGCCTGCGGGGATCCGCTGCACGATCTGGGCCGCGCGCCAGGCCGGCTGGGTCTTCTCGATGTGGTGCGGCATCACCAGGGTCGGGATGAGGGTCCTTACCAGGCCGCCGCCCGGCACCGCGGCCCCGGCCAGGGTCAGCGCCAGCACGACCGCCAACTCACGGCCGCTGAGTCGCCAGCGCCGCAGGATCGGGTTGAGGGCGACGACGGTGAGGATCAGGGCGCCGTAGATCGAGGCCGGCATGTTGTTGCCGACCAGGTAGGTCTGACGCAGGACCCAGTCATTGAAGAAGCAGAAGCCGCAGACCAGGGCGGCCCCGAGGAGGCCCAGAGTGACGCTGCGGATGCTCATGGTGGAATTCCTCGTACGAAACATCGCGTCATTGTGCCGTCGATGCCGTTGCGGCTCGTGGACG
>JAAYZO010000620.1 GCA_012514865.1 Lentisphaerota bacterium
CTTCCTGCGGCCAGGGGGGGACCAGGGCAGGCACGGGGGCGGGGAGGGCAGGCACGGGGGCGGGGAGGGCAGGCACGGGGGCGGGGAGGGCAGGCACGGGGGCCTGCCCCAACGGGGGAGGCGGCCCCGACGGCGCTCCCCGCGAGGCCAGGAACGCCGTCAGCGGCCGCTCCAGCAGGGTGGCGTTGCCGGTCAGGAACCGCGGCTCGCCGTAGCGCAGCACGTCGGCGCGGGCCGGGTTGTCCCGGATATACGAGCGGATGTTCGTCAGTGCGGCGTTGTCGCGCACGATCATCTCGTAGTAGTTCCGCTGCCACAGCCGCCCCGGAAACCGCGGCCAGCCGCGCTCGTGAACGCCGTCGGCGTAGCGTTTCGTGGTCATCGTCTTGAACCGGTGCACGACGTCCGGTAGGGAGAGGTCCGTTGGGGGGGCGGCCCCGACGAGGCGCACCAGCCCGTGCATATGGTCCGGCATGACCACGAACGCATCGATCTCGACGCCCGGGTAGTGCGCCGGCATTTCATCCCAGACCGCCTGGACCATTCGGCCGGCGTCGTTCAACGCCATGCGCCCGTTCACCAGCGTGCCGAATACCCGCCGCCGGTCCTGCACGTTGGCGGTCACGAAATACCACCCGGGCCGCGTGTAGTCATACCCACGCAGTCGTATTGAACGCCGCCGGTGGACCGCCGGGTCATTCATGCGACGCCCTCCGCAGGGGGCCGGCCCCGATACGTCCGGGCAGGCCCCCGTGCGTCCGGGCCGGCCCCAATACGTCCGGGCAGGCCCCCGTGCCTGCCCACTTCCTTCCCTTCCTCCGGGTCGTCTGTTCGGTACGCTAAGGTAGCAGGAGGGCAGTCCGGCGCAAACCGTCGCACCGGCACCGCGCAGACACCACGGATGGCGCCAATCCGGGCGGCAGGGGCGCCGCCGCGGCCACGGCGAGACTGCCATCGCGGTTCATCCGCGTGTGGCGATGCGCCAGGCGTCGTAGGTGAGCATGGCCGCCAGCAGGGCCACGACGAGCACCCATGGCCAGGGTGAGCGCAGGAACCTGCGTGTGGCGTCCGGCCAGCGCCGGTGCAGCCAGGGCCAGGCCGCCAGGGCGATGGCGCCGGCGTAGGCGACATAGGCGAACGGGTTCAGGGCCCAGGCGTCGGCCCAGCGGCCGTGGCCGATGGCGAGGACGCCGCGAGTCAGGCCGCAGCCGGGGCAGGGCAGGCCGGTCACATGCAGGAAGGGACAGCGCCAGATCAGCAGCGGGCTCTCGGGCGGCACGGCGCTGGCGAGGCCGAGGGCGAGGAGGCCGAGGCTGGCGAGGGCGAGGCCCAGGCCGCGGAGGATGGCCGCGGCGGGAGGGCGGCGGGGCTGTTCGCTGCTGGACATGATGGCCTCGACTCCGCGATGGCCCCGCGCCCGGCGGTTGCACCTGACCGGCGGGCGTAGGGTGGCGACAAGATAGCCCGCCGCGGCGCCGCCTGCCGGCCCCTGCGGGCGCAGGGCTGCGGTTGCGCCGGCGCCGGCTCTGCATTACGGTGGTTGGACGGTGTCAGTCAAGGAGGCGTTCTCATGGTCAACCAGGGTTTTCGAATCGTTCTTGGCGTCGTGGTGCTGGGTTTCGGGGCGTGGGCGCAGGAGCCGGCGCAGGAGGTGGCCAGGGCCATCCGGGCGGGCCTGGCGCACCATGAGAAGGGCGACTCGGCGGCGGCCATCCAGAGCCTTCAGCAGGCGATCGATCTGATCCAGCGGCAGCAGCAGGCCGGGGTCGAGCGTTTTCTGCCGAAGGCGCTGCCGGGCTGGACGGCCGAGGATCTCGAGCGTGAGAGCTTCGCCGGCGGCAGCGCCGGCGCTCAGGCGGCCTTCTTCCGGGTGGCGCGGTCGTTCACCCGTGGCGATGGCGAGTTCCGGATGACCGTCTCGCTGCAGAACTGGCCCGAGGCCATCGTGCCCCAGCGCGAGATGCTCAATGCGCTCAAGGGCAACCCGATGGTCCTGCAGGCGATGAACCAGGGCACCACGGCCAAGACCAGCTTCATCGAGCGCGACGGCTGGAACGGCTGGAAGCGCCTCGATCGCGAGGGCAACGAGGTCGAGGTGCTCCTTATGGCGGAGGCCTGGATGCTGCAGATCACGGGGAACACCGTCGACGAGAAGGCCATCGAGGCTCTGCTCGGCGCGGTCGATCTGAAGGGCATTGCCGCGGCGAAGTGAGGTGGCGCCCGGGAGGTCCACGCACGGCGCCGTGGACCTCCTCGGAATGGGCCCGCAGCTGCTCTGTCGCGGCTGTGGGTCACGCCGTCGACGGTAGCGCTCCGGCCCGCGCGCGGATTTCGTGACGGTTGCGCTTGCCCCGGGTGGGTTGTGGGTGTACGCTCTTGCTTAATCGAGTTGGCAGGGCGTTCCGGGCTGGCGTTATGGGGGCATTGCGACGGTGTCACGGCAGCACCATCAGGCACGGCGGACGGGTCGGCAGGACGTGGCGCGGGCGGCCGGCGTCAGTGTGACGACGGTGACGCACGCGTTGAATCCGCCGCCGGGGGTACGGATGGACCCGGCGACGCGGGATCGCGTGCGTCGGATTGCGCGGGAGCTGGGGTACCGTCCGAGTTTTGTGGGTCGGGCGTTGGTGGCTGGCCGGTCGTTTGCGGTGGGGCTGTTGCAGCCGACGCGGGCGACGCTGATGTATCCCTTCTACCAGGCCATCACGCTGGGCTTATCCGAGGCGATGGAGAGTGCGGACTATCTGCCGCTGGTGCTGTTCCGGTCGGCGGAGGGCCGTCATCTTCGGGTGATTCGTCAGGGCCGTGTGGACGGCATGCTGGTGTTGCAGAGCGAGCGTGATGCCGCGCCGATCCGGGAGGTGGCCGCGACGGGCCTGCCGACGGTGGCGGTGAATGTCCACTACGAGTCGTTGCCGGGCGAGGCGTCGGGCTGCGTCCACTCCGACCATCGCCGGATGCTGTGTGAGGCGGTGGGCGAGTTGGTGGGTCTGGGCTGTCGGCGTCTGCTGGTGTTTCACGACCACCGCGTTCACGACGCCAATGCCACGCTTCAGGAGGCCTTTGCCGCCGAGGTAGCGCGTCGTGTTGGCGAGGGCATCACGGGCAGGACCGTGGTTCCGGCGTCGGGGGTGGCGCTGGCGGGTCAGTGCCGCGAGCTCTTCCTGGCCGAGCCGGGCTGGGATGGTGTTCTGGTGGATGGTGCGCGGGTGGCCGAGGTGCTGGTTCAGGCCGGCCTGGCGCTGGGGCGGGTGCCGCGTCGCGACTACCGCCTGGTGGTTGCCGAGACCGACCCCGGGCGGACGACGTCGGGGCGCTGGGAGGAGTCGGTGTACGCGCATCAGCCCCAGGAGGTCGGCCGGTCGGCCTGGCGGCTCCTGTCGGGATTGATGGATGGATCCGCGTCATGCCGGGAGGTGCTGGTACCGTACCGGCGCGAGGCGATCGACGGACAGAGCGGGGCCGAGTGTGCTCCGCAGGAAAGGACAGACCCATGGCACGCCTGATCATCGACTGTCACAACCACCCGAACTGGCATCGCCACGACGTGGATGCGCTGGTGCGCAACATGGACGAGCATGGCATTGCCAAGACCTGGCTGCTGGCCTGGGAGATCTCGCCGAAGGAGTACGAGCAGGCCTGTCCCGGGTACTTCCGGGCGATGGATCCGCGCGGGATTGCCGCGCCTCTCGATCTGGTGATCGAGGGCCTGCACCGTCATCCGGACCGCTTCATCGGCGGCTGGGCGCCGGATCCGCGTGACCGCTATGCGCGGGCGCGCTTCCAGGCGGCGGTGGAGATCCACCGCATCCGCGTCTACGGCGAGCTGAAGTGCCGCATTCGCTTCGACGACCCCGACGCGATTGCCATGTACCGACTCTGCGGCAAGCTCGGGGTGCCGGTGCTGTTCCACCTGCAGTGCGCCCCTGCGGATGTCGAGCGCCAGGCCGCCGACATCAACACCTGGGTCGAGTGGTACGGCGGCGACATGCGCGTGATCGAGACCATCTGCCAGATGTGCCCCGAGACCGCCTTCATCGGCCACGGGCCGGGCTTCTGGCGCGAGATGAGCGGCGACTGCGACCAGGTCGAGGGCAGTTACCCGAAGGGCCCCGTGACGCCGGGGGGTCGCCTGATCGAGGTGCTGCGGCGCTGCCCGAACCTGCACTGCGACATCTCGGCCGGCAGCGGCGCCAACGGCGTCGGCCGCGACCTGGAGAACGGCCGGCGGTTCTGCCTGGAGTTCCAGGACCGCATCCTGTTCGGGCGTGACTACTTCGATCGTCAGCAGATGGACGTGCTCGACTCGCTGCATCTCGACGAGGAGGTCCTCGAGAAGATCTACCATCGGAATGCCGAGCGTTTGGTCCGTGACTGAGAGCAACCCGGTTCCGGCCGGGCCTCTGGATGGGCCCGGTCGGACGAGTCAGGAGCAAGGAGCAGGACATGAGTCAGAAACTGGCGGTTGATGGTGGCAGCAAGGTCCGTTCGACGCCCTTTCCCAGCCGTGGCCTGATTGGTCCGGAGGAGCGTGCGGCGGCGCTGGCGATGTTCGATCAGGCGATTGCCACGGGGAACGCCTTCGGCTACGGCGGTCCGGCCGAGCAGCAGTACGAGAAGGACTTCGCGGCGTACCTTGGCGGCGGCTTTGCCGACGCGGTGAACAGCGGCTCGAACGCGGTGTACTGCGCCCTGGGGGCCTTGCAGATTGACGCCTTGAGCGAGGTGATTGTGCCGCCGATCACGGATCCGGGCGGGATCATGCCGGTGGCGCTCCTGGGCCTGGTGCCGGTGGTGGCCGACGCCGATCCGCGCACCTACAACACCTCGGCCGAGCAGATCGCGCCGCTGATCACCGAGCGTACGCGGGCCATCGTGGTGGCGCATATCGCCGGTGACGCTCTGGACATGGACCCGATCCTGGCCCTGGCGAAGAAGCACAACCTCTACGTCGTCGAAGACTGCGCCCAGGCGCACGGCACGACCTACAAGGGCCGCATGGCCGGCACCCTCGGCGACATCGCCGCCTTCTCGACCATGTTCGGCAAGCACCACTGCACCGGCGGGCAGGGCGGCGTGGTCTTCACCCGCAACGAGACCCTGCACTGGCAGGGCAAGCGCTTTGCCGACCGCGGCAAGCCGTTCAACCTGACGAACGCCGGCGGCAATGTGGTGGCGGGTCTGAACTGCAACCTCAACGACCTCTCGGCGGTGATCGGGAGCGCCCAGGTGGCGAAGCTGCCGCGCATCATCGGCAACCGCGTGCGCATCGGCAATGCGATTCGCGACGGCCTGGCGGCGAATGCGGCGGTGACGGTCGGCTGGCAGGTCCCCGAGAGCCAGTCGTGCTACTGGTTCCTGCGCATGGCCTTCCACCCGGAGGCGGTGCGTGTGGACAAGGCGACGTTCTGCCAGGCGCTTGCCGCCGAGGGCATTCCGGCGACGGTGGCCTACCGCGCCATCCCGGCCGAGTACCCGTGGTTCCGCGAGCGGCGCGTTTTCGGTGCCAGCGGTTTCCCGTGGACCTGCAGCGACTACAAGGGGCCGCGTGAGCCGCAGGCGCACATTGCCAACGCCCTGCGTGTCGTCGAGACGCACTTCAACATCGCCATGCACGAGAGCTATGGCGACCAGGAAATCGCCGACATCATCGAGGCGGTGCGGAAGGTCTCGGAGGCCTACGCGCGCTGAGCGCGTTCGCGGCGTTGTGATGGCGATCCGGCCGGGGCGCTTGGCGTGCCGGCCGGGTCGGTCCGCGCCGGGTCGTTCCGGCGCCGTGTCGATGGCAGGCAAGGAGAGGCAGAGCATGAAGATCGGTGTGAGTTCGTACAGCTACAGCCGCCTGGTGCGCGGCGGCCAGATGCAGCAGATCGAGGTCATCGGCAAGGCCAAGGAGATGGGCTTTGACGTGATCGAGTTCTCGACCATCGCGGTGCCCGAGGGCAAGACCCTCCCGGATTTCGCCAAGGAACTGCGTGACGAGGCGGCGCGGGTCGGCATCGAGATCGCCAACTACACCATCGGCGCCGACTTCCTCAAGGGCTCCGGGGGTGATCTGAAGGCCGAGATCGCGCGGGTGCGCCGCGAGGTCGACGTGGCGGCGATTCTGGGCGTGCCCGGGATGCGCCACGACGCCACCGGCGGCTGGGCCCCGGACTACCCCGGCGTGAAGAGCTTCGACGCGGCCCTGCCGCGCCTCGCCGAGGGCTGCCGCGGCGTCACCGAGTACGCCGCTGACAAGGGCATCAAGACCATGGTCGAGAACCACGGCTACTTCTGCCAGGACAGCATCCGCGTCGAGAAACTCGTGACCGCGGTGAACCACCGCAACTTCGGCGTGCTCTTCGACATGGGCAACTTCATCTGCGCCGATGACGACCCGCCGACGGCCGTCGGGCGCCTGATGCCCTACGCCTTCCACTGCCACGCCAAGGACTTCCATCGCAAGCCCGGCACCGAGGCCTTCCCGGGCCAGGGCTGGAATGTCTCGCGCGGCGGCAACTTCTGGCGCGGCGCCATCATCGGCCATGGCAATGTGCCGATCGTGCAGTGCCTGCGTGTCATGCACCGCGCCGGCTACAACGGCGTTCTCTCGATCGAGTTCGAGGGCATGGAGGACGTCCTGACCGGCATCAAGATCGGCCTGGACAACCTGCGGCGCTTCGTGGCCATGGTCGGCAACGGCTGGTGATTGCGGCGACGCCCGCCGGCGCCGGCTGCGGCCGCGCCGGCTGCGGCCGGTAGACAGAAACAACCGAGCCCGGCTGGGACTCCAGCCGGGCTCGTGTGTTTCATGACGCCATGATCGATCGGCCGGGCCGCCTGGGGCGGCACCGCGTCACTTGACCAGGCGCAGGGTGTACGGGTAGCGGTAGAGGACGCCCTCGTTGGCCTTGAGGCCGCCCATGATGCCGAAGACCAGGCTGACGATCCAGACCGGCATGGAGAGGAAGGAGCCAAAGCCACAGGTGACCACCGAGAGGGCCCCGACGACCAGGTACGCGATCATGATCGTGATCTGGAAGTTCAGGGCTTCGCGGGCCTGGTCGTTGACGAAGGGCATGGTGTCCTTCTTCAGAAGCCAGATGATCAGGGGCGCCGGGAAGCAGACCACCGCGCCGAGGAGGTGGCTGAGCAGGGCCAGGGTGCGTTCGTCCTTGCTGGGCGTGGGCACGACGGTCGCTTCTACGGGGAGGGCTTCCGTTGCCGGCGGTTCCGCGGCCGGCGGCACGGGCGGGGTGGCATTCTGCGGGTTCTGGTCGTCACTCATGGGAGGGTCCTCCTCATCTGGATTCACCGGCTGTGGGCGGACTCGGTCACTCCAGCCAGGCACGCACAGGACTCATCCGCAACGTAACGCGCCGGAGCGTCCGGCTCAAGTCCCGCTGGGAGCACTGCAGCGCTGTTTGGCGGCCGGTTCTGGCCCCCACGTCAGGGTGCGCAGGTGGCGGGTCTGCGGTTCCGGGCGCCGGGCTCTCGCGCGGCCACCTTGCCGCGCCTGGGGGCGGCTCGCAGGAAACGTCGGGTCGTTGCGTGCGTTGTCTTGTTGCAGACGTTCAGCCTGCGATGCATGACATCTGACTTCCCAGGACATGGCGGCGCCGATCCTTCTGTGCGTCAACGCGGCGGCACCGGCACCGCGACAGTGCCATTCGAAAGGCTCTTCCAGATCGCATCCGAATAGTCCAAGTGACCTTCGCGGAAGATTTTATGGTATTCGCATCCGGCGCGTGTTATACTCCTTTGGTGTAAGGGTGCTCCAGGCCGTTCGCTTGGCCAGGCGCGCCGCCTCAGGACGGGCGTATGGTTCTGCCACCTAGGATAGGACAAGGAGGTGAACCATGAGACGCGTTGCAGTCACTGTGGCCGTGTGGATTCTCGCGAGCTTGGGCCTGGGGGGCGACCTGGGCGCCAACGGCGCGGTCGACGGTTCGACCGCCGACATGATGATCTCGCCGCCGACGGTGGTTCTGGCCAAGGTCAGCCAGGTGACCGTCCACACGAACATCCCCCTGAGCACCGTGATTCCTGCGTCGTTGACGCTCGACGGCGTGGCTGCCTCGGGTGTTTGGGCGGACACGCTGGGCCACCTGGCGGCACGGTTCGAGGTCGCCGGTCTGGGGCTGGCGCCGGGGGTGCGGACCGTCGTCTTCGCCGGCCTCTTCGTGGACGGCCGGGAGTTCTCGATGACCGCTGAGGTCAGGGTCCGGTAGACGGTCTGAACGCGATCGTTGGCGTGCAGACAGGAAAAGGGGTGCACCGATGAAAGCTCTGCTGTGGGTGATGCTGGCGCTGGTGCTGGTCGCCGGCACCGCGGTGGCCGGTGGCGACAAGAACCGCGGTGACAAGGGCAAGGGCAAGACGCATCAGGTCGTCGGGCCCTGACGACGGTCTCTGAAACGCACAGCGCCACACAGGCAGGCCGCCGGTGTGGCGCGTGGTTGTGGTCTCTGTCGTGTCGTCGGCGAGGCGGTTCTCAGACGACTTCCGGTTCGACGCCGTCTTCTTCCAGGAGCAGTCGCAGCTTCTCGAGGGCCTGGTTCTGGATCTGGCGGACGCGTTCGCGGGTGCGTCCGATGGTCTGACTGACCTCTTCCAGGGTGCGCGGGCGCTCGCCGTTGAGGCCGAAACGCAGGTTCAGGATGGTGCGCTCGCGCTCGTCGAGGTGGTCGATGAGCCGGACCATGTGGCGCAGGGTCTCTTCGTCCTGGACGATCTCGTCAGGCGAGGTGGTCTTCTCGTCGGGGATGATATCGCGGAACTCGCCATCCTCGCCGTGCTGGATGGGGTCATGGAGCGAGATCGTGGTGGTCTTGCCGAGGCGCAGGCCGGTGACGGTGCGTTCGGTGAGGTTGACCTCGCCGGCGATCTCCTTGTCGGTCGGATCGCGGCCGAGCTTCTCGGTAAGGCGGGTCCGCGCCGCCTGGATCTTGCTGATCTTGCTGGCGGACTGCACCGGGATGCGGATGGTCCGCGCCTGGTTGGCCAGGGCGCGCCGCATCGACTGCTTGATCCACCAGGCGGCGTAGCTGCTGAGCTTGGCGCCCTTGGAGGGGTCGAACTTCTCGACGGCGCGCATCAGGCCGATATTGCCCTCGGAGATGAGATCGAGGAGGGGCAGCCCGAGGCCTTTGAAGTCATGCGCGATCTTGACCACGAGACGCAGGTTGCTGCGGATCAGCTTGGCTCGCGCATCCTTGTCGCCCTGCTTGATGCGTGCCGCCAGCTCAACCTCCTCGTCGGGAGTGACCAGCGGGTACTGACCGATGTTCTGCATATACAGCTTCATCGTGTCGTTGTCTGACAACATGATGCCGCAATCTCCTCGACGGTCTGACCGCTCACCTGCACCACCCGAGGGCGCGGGCTTCTGGCGCCTCGGGGCAACCGCTGCTCCTCATGGCAACCACCGCCCCCGGTCGGGCCCCCGGGCCTTAGGGCATTCGGAACTCGCGCAGGCAAACAACAAGCCAGGTTTACTATAGCACGAACAAGGCCAATCGCAACGTCAGAACCCGCGCACCACAGGCCCGCGGGAGTCTGTGCCGGACGGCACCAGCCCACACCGGGACCATCATCCCAAGGAACGCTGGAGACTGCCGGCTGATTGGGGGGACAGGACAACGGGGGGAAACGCAACACCACAAACAGCAACGGCCGCTTGGAAGCGGCCGTCGTTGTGCGTTGTGTTGGTACCAGAGGGGGGATTCGAACCCCCACGCCCTTATCGGGCACTAGGACCTGAACCTAGCGCGTCTGCCAATTCCGCCACCCTGGCGCAGTCAACGCCATACAGATACAGCCCGCCGGGCGCTTTGCAAGCTGGCCTGGCAGGTTTTTTTGCCCTCAGGCCCGGCTCCAGGCGGCGGCGCGGAGGTGGTCGCCACGAGACGAGTGGCGCTGCCCCCGGGCGGCACCCGGGAGGTCCACGGGCGGCGCCGTGGACCTGCTCGCTCGCGCCGTGGACCTCGGCTGCAGCGCAGGATGCCGGCCTCGGCGCCTCCCGCGCCCGCGGGTCGCGCGCGGGCGCACGGCGTATTCGTAGCATGGGGCCGGGAGGCGAAACCGCTCGGCGGGGTTTGCTTTTCCTGCTTGCGGTCCTATGGTTGTCGCTTTGTAGGCGGACGCGTCGGATCGCGGCGGCAGCGGCCCGGTTGCGGGTCGTGTGCGACCTCGGCGCGACGGGCGTTCGAGTGCTCGACGATGGGAGTCCAGGCGGCTATGGTCAGCGTTCTTCTCTTCCTTCTTGCGGCGGTTGAAGTCGTGGCAGCGCTGCTTCTGATCGGCATCATCCTGATCCAGCAGAGCAAGTCGGGTGGCGGCCTGACCGCGATGGGCGGTGGCATGACCGAGTCGGTGTTTGGCGCCTCGGCCGGCAATGTGCTGAGCAAGGCGACGGTCACTCTGGCCGTTGTGTTTCTGGGCGCGACGCTCCTGCAGGCCGTGATCACCGGCCACCGCGGGCCGCGTCGGAGCCTGGCCGAGGGTCTGAGTGCCGAGCCGGTGTCAGCGACGCAGGTCGCGCCCGCGGCCGCCGTTGAGGCGGCGCCCGCGGCTGAGGCTGTTCCGGCTGCGGCGCCCGCGGCTGAGGCCGTTCCGGCTGCGGCACCCGCGGCTCCGGCGGCTGAGGCTGTTACGCCCGCGGCACCCGCGGCACCCGCGGCTGAGTGAGGCTCGCGGTCGGCGTGTCCGGCGGGCTCTGGCAGTGGCGGGAGGCGGCGTCACGGGGGGCACGCAGGCGTTGCCGCAGTTTCCGGCGCGATGCCGGTCTGAGTGGAGCCTCCGAGGTCAGGGCAGGGGTATGGTCACGCTA
>JAAYZO010000621.1 GCA_012514865.1 Lentisphaerota bacterium
ACCCCGGGCGAGACGCCCAGGCCACTCTCGGGGGAAGGGACCCCGGGCGAGACGCCCAGGCCACTCTCGGGGGAAGGGACCCCGGGCGAGACGCCCGGGCCACGTTGGGGGCTGTGACCGCTGTCCGTCACGGAACGAGACGCCGCAACCATGTCCTCTTGCCCTCCCGGTCGCTACCATCCTCCTGCAGGGTACCATCAGCGTCGACCTGGTTCTGTCAAGTCCCAGGCCGTCCTGCATTGCCTGGCATCGCCGGCCGCGGCGCCTGGGCCGCGCGCGGTGGCTGCAGGCGGCTATAGTGCCCCGGTGACGTCGTGCGTACGCCTTGGCCGGTGGGGCCGCGGGGCGGCGCCGGCGGCCTCCCGGAGACACCACGATGATCGACCCCGTTTTATGGAAACGCCATGGCGCCGACCTGCTCCCCGGGTCGTTGCGGCTGCTGGACCAGACGCGCCTGCCGTGCGAGTTGGTGTACGTCGAACTGGACGACCTCGAGTCGATCATCGACGCGATTCGTCGGCTGGTGGTGCGTGGCGCTCCGGCCATCGGCTGTGCGGCGGCGTACGGCCTGGCGGCGGTGTGCCAGCACAGCACCGCGTCGGCGGCTGGTGCGTTCCTGGCGGAGGCCGAGGCGGCGTCGGGGCGTCTGGCGGCGTCGCGGCCGACCGCGGTGAATCTCCGCTGGGCCTTGGAGCGCTGCCTGTCGGCGCTGCGGCCGGCGGCGTCGGCCGGGGCCACGGTTGCGGGACTGAAGCGTCTCTTGATCGAGACCGCTCAGGGGATCTTTGAGGAAGACCTGGCCCTGTCGCGCGCGATGGGCCGGCATGGCCTGTCGCTGTTCGAGGGCCGCGCCGGTCTGGGTGTGATCACCCACTGCAACGCCGGCGGGCTGGCGACGAGCGGCTACGGCACCGCTCTGGCGCCGATCTACGCGGCGCAGGAGGCCGGTCTGGCGCCGCGGGTCTACGCCGACGAGACGCGGCCGCTCCTGCAGGGCGCCCGTCTGACGGCATGGGAGCTGCAGCGCGCCGGGGTCGAGGTCACGGTCCTTTGCGACAACATGGCGGCGGCGCTGATGCGTCAGGAGCGCATCGGCTTCGTCATCGTCGGGGCTGACCGCATCGCAGCCAACGGCGACACGGCCAACAAGATCGGCACCTACGGCCTGGCCATCCTGGCGCGTCACCACGGCGTGCCGTTCTATGTGGCGGCGCCGTATTCGACGATCGACCTGGCCATCGCCGACGGCGGCGGCATCCCGATCGAGGAGCGTTCCGGCGAGGAGGTCACGCACGGCTTCGGCCGGCAGACTGCCCCGGCCGGGGTCGGGGTGTGGAATCCGGCCTTCGACGTGACGCCCTCGGAGCTGATCACCGGGATCGTGACCGAGCGCGGCACTCTGCGGGCGCCGCTGGGCCGGTCGATTCGTGAGTTCATGGTCAGCGCCGGGGCGGGGCGCTGATGGCCCGTCCGGCGGCCGAGGCGATCTACGCGGCGCTCCTGGGGGCCTACGGCCCGCAGGGCTGGTGGCCGCTGCTGGCGGTCCGCGGCGCCAACCCGACCGCCAGCGGCTCGCTGCGCGGGTACCACCCCGGCGACTACAGCT
>JAAYZO010000622.1 GCA_012514865.1 Lentisphaerota bacterium
CGACGATATACCCGCTGCCGCTACCGGCCGCAGGCAGTGCGTTCGGGCGCAGAACGCACTCGACCGTCAGGGTCGCGGGCAGGGAGACGGCGTTGGTGGTGGACCAGCCCGCGCCGTAATTCCAATTGTTTGCTACATCGGCCCCAGTGCCGGCGCGGCTCAGCGCGTCCGCGCCCGGTCCGTACTCAACCCGGTACGGGGTATAGTTCCACGCCGCCAGATGCAGATCGCCCTTGCGGTCGAGCAGGTAGTCGCCGTGCGAGAGGTTGGTCGTCACCCCGCTCGGCCCCTGGTGCGGGCCTTCGAAGGTGTAGTGGTGGATCAGGTTCGTGTTGGCGCGCGCCTTGGCGCGCAGATCCATCATGCTGCCGAGCTGTACCGGCGGCACCACTGGCTCCGGAGGCTGGTACACGCTGAAAACCGCGCGGCAAATCTCACAGGTGATGTCGGTCTGCATCAGGGTGCCGTATGAGTTCGCGTATTGCGCGGGCAGCTCGATCAGCATCCCAAATTTATTGACGGTGCTGGTGTTAACCAGATACGGCGTACGTCCGCCGACTGAGAGCCGGTCGAGCTGATACTGCGAGACCGCGGTCTCGCCGCCCTGCCGCAGCAGGTGCCTGCCGCGCAGACGGGCGTTGACCAGACGGTGCATCTCGGTCGCGAAGATCTCGTTGTCCGGATGACCAAGGATCGATATCATGCTGTAGCGGTTGGCCGAGGCTGCCCCGTTGCCGTGAAAATCAAGTACGCAGTGCAGTTCCGGAATCTCGGATATGCGCTTGTAAACCGCCGACTCCGGCTCGCCGTGGGGCGCCGTGCCTTTCCAGTCGTAATCGAAAGGCCCGTATACGCCATCCCCGTTGGTGTCCTGGCCGCTATATTCTTCCCATCCGTATTGGCCGTTCCGGTTCAGATTCACGCCGTTATGGTTCTGCCGCCGCCTGTGCGTGTAACCGGACGGATTCAACAGCGGTATGATCTTGATCTGCAGCTTATCCAAATCAACTACGTCATCCAGCTCGCCTTCCGCGATCAGACGCGCCAGGGTCATCAGGCCGTAGCCCTGCTCCCACTCTATACCGTGCGCCGCGGCGTAGAAGAAATAGAGCGGCTTGCCGGGCGTGCCGAGGTTCAGGCTCCAGAGCTTGTACCCGCCGGAGGCCTCGCCCTCATACTCCATGCTGATGGCCGGATAAGTGTCGGCCAGCCGCCGCATCTCGTTGGTCACGCCGTCGTAGCCCCAGTAGTCTGTATAGTACTGGCCCATCAGGGGCGGGTTGCCCAACGCCGCGCTGACCGGTGTGAAGGCGTAGATCGCGTCGATATAGGTGTAGTAAGGCTCGCGCAGAGAGAGCAGGTCGCAGGCCGTGATCTGTCCCGCGCCTGCGCCGACACTCACTAGGCCGGACTCGCCGCCGGGCGCCGTCGCCAGCGTCGTCATCTGCGGCAGGGCAAAGCCCTGCGGAAGGACATACAGCTTGCCGTCCGGCCAGCGCGCGCGCGGCATGATCTGCCCGATCTCGAACCCCGCCGTGGCGTCGGCTTGCTGCGTCACGGTCAGCCCTGTTGCCGTGCGCTGCGCCAGTGTGCCGCCATCCGCCACGCCCACAACTGTCTCCACGGCCGACGTGCCGTGGCAGAGCGCGAAGGCACGAATGTCCATAAAAACCCGTCCGCCGCCTTGCGCGAAGGTTTCCACTGTCGACCACAGGCCGGACGGCACTGCGCCATCGTAAAGCGCCAGCGCGCCGACAGCCCCATCAAAAGCCCCGGGCGCTTCCGGATCAACCCGTACCAACCCGTCCTCGAACAAGACGCGCGCGCGCTGGATCACAACATGATCATCCGCAAGGTCGGAAAGCAGCGCGATGCGCGGCGCGGGCGGCAGGGGCTCGGGCGGCGGCTGTTTAATGACCAGCGAGGCGTCATCGAACCAGACCTTGCCCGCGTCGTTGGTGATCTGCAGGTAAGCCATGATGTAAGTCGTGTTGGACGGCACCAGCGC
>JAAYZO010000623.1 GCA_012514865.1 Lentisphaerota bacterium
AACGCCCAACGCGCAACGCCCAACGCGCAACGCCCAACGCGCAACGCCCAAGGGCCTATGCCGAATGCCTAAGTGGTCGGAGGGCAGCGGAGACTGCGGGGGCTGCGGCGCCCGCACACTGGAGTCCCTTCTGTCGCTTGAGTCCCTTTCCGGCGGGCTCGAGCGCCAAGGGCCGTGGACACCGCGGGTGTCGCGGGGGCTGCCGGGCGCAATCGCGGGGCCTGCGCCAATCTGGCCGTTTCCCCGGCGTTATCCCTAGGTAGTGAGGTGTTGCGGCGTTATGCCGGCGGGTCGACGGTATGTGTCCTCGCGGAGATCGGGCGGGGCCGTCGTCTCCGGGCCACGGCGCCGCGGTGCAATCAGGAGAAACGCATGTACCGACAGCTCGTCCATGGCACGACGTGGGTTGCTCTTCCCCTGCTGGCCGCCGCGGCGCCGATGGTCGGCGCCGCCACGGTCGATCTGGGCAACGGCTTTCGCGACCACGGCGTGGCCACGCCGGTGAGCAACCACCGCGGCACGGTCGCCACCGCCGATGGCCAGGGCCGCAACGTGGTCCTCGTCTGGCTCTTCGACCACACCGGCGGCTATGCCCTCCTGTCGATCGACGCCGAGACCGGCCAGAGCCGTCAGGTGGCGATGCCCTTCCCGACCGGGGGTGACTGCCCGTACGCCTCGGTCCTGTCGCGCCAGAACCGCTTCTACACGCACTTCGGCAACCACTTCGTCGAGTATGACCCCGCCGTCGGCGAGTTCACCTTCGTCAGCAAGACGGCGCCGCAGATGGCCATGAGCATGACCGAAGACGACCAGGGCGTGATCTGGTCGGCGAGCTACCCGCAGAGCGGCGTGGTCTCGTACAACCCGGCCACGAAGGAGTTCCGCGACTACGGGCACATCTTCAAGCAGAACTGGGCGCAGTACCCGCGCGCTGTTGCCACCGACGACACCGGCTGGGTGTACGTCGGCACCGGCAGCACCGCCAGCCAGATCATTGCGCTGGATCCGAAGACCGGCGCGGCCACGACGGTCCTCGAGGAGGCCGAGCGCAAGCAGGCCTACCCGGTGGTGGTGCGTGACGAGAACGGCAAGGTCTACGGCCAGGCCGCGGGCGGCAAGGACAACCCGTGGATCGAGCTGTACGGTGGCAAGGCCCGCCGCCTCGAGGCGGCGCCGGAACGCCGCCCGAAGGCCTACATCGCGGAGTCGCAGAGCCTCTTCCACCGCGCCTTCCCGGATGGCAAGGTCCTGCGCGTCTGCGACCTCTCGCGGCGCCGCCTGGTGGTCGAGAACCCGGCCACCGGCGAGTCCAAGGAGGTCACCTTCGATTACACCAGCGAGGGTGCCCACCTCATGGGCATGGCCACGGCCCCCAATGGCACCATCGCCGGCGGCACGGCCTTCCCGATGTGCTTCTTCAGCTACGACCCGGCCACCGATGCCTGGCAGAACCACCCCTGCATGGGCCAGTGGAATGCCGTGACGCCGGGCAACAACCGCTACTACGTCGGCATGTACACCAGCGGCGGCCTGCTGGAGTGGGACCCGAGCCGGCCCTGGGTGCCGACTGATGCCAAGAACCCGGAGAGCAACCCGAAGCTGATCCACGCCAACTCGAGCCCGACCCTGATGCGGCCGACCTGCCTGCTGGTCCATCCCGACGGCAAGACCCTCGTCCTCGGCGGTACGCCGGGCTACGGCCGCACCGGCGGCGGCATGCTGATCTTCGATCTGCCCACGGGCGAGGCGACCCTGCTGACGCACGAGCAGCTCATCGAGCACCACTCGGTCAACAGCGTCGCGGCTCTGGGCAATGGCAAACTCCTGGTCGGCTCGACGGTGTCCGCCGGCAGTGGCGGCGAGCGCAAGGCCAGCCTGGCCGAGCTGTATATCTTCGACATGGCCACGCGGAAGATCGAGTGGCGCGAGCCGGTCCTGCCGGGCATCAACGGCTACAACGCCATGCTCAAGGGCCCGGGCGACCTGGTCTACGTCATTGCCGACCGCCGGCATCTGATCGTCTTTGATGCCGCCCGGCGCACGATCGTGCATCAGCAGGACCTCCAGCCGAGCTTCGGCCTGACCAACTCACAGCAGGGGCCGCGTGTCTTCGTGACCACGCCCGAGGGCGATATCTACCTCCTCATGGTCAAGGGCATCGCCCGCTTCGATCCCAAGAGCTACGAGGTCAGCATGGTGGCCGAATCGCCGGTCGCGATCGGGCCCGGCGGCGACTACCTCAACGGCCGCATCTACTTCGGCAACGGCTCGCACCTCTACAGCTACGAGCTGCCGGCACGCCAGCCCTGAACCGCCGCGGCGGTCGGGCCCGCGCCCGCCCTCCGAGGCCGCCCCGGCGGCCTCGGGGGCGGCGCCCTGCATGGGCCTCGCGGGGTTCGCCGGCGGCATGCAGGGGAGGCTCGGAGCAACGATGGACCGCCATGCCGTGAGTCGGTGGGTGGTGGTGGCCGTCCTGGCGACGGCCGCCGTGCCGTTGCGGGCTCGCGTCCTTGACGACTTTGCCCAGCCTGGTTCGGTCGCCTGGCAGCTCAGCGGTGCGGCCGGGGAGACCTCCGTTGCGCCGGCCCCGGAGCTGGTGCCGGCTTCCGGCGCTGATCCCGCCGCTCTGCGGGTGCCGATCCGCATCGATGCCGCCGCGGCGGGCCGTGTTGTCTGGCTGACACGCCGTCTGGAGGGCGTTCCCGGGCTGTCGGACTGGGAACGCCTGACCTTCCGCTTCAGGCTCTCGGGCACGCGCGGCCTGGCCGAGTCCGCGGGCCTGGTCTGCCGGTGGCGCACGAGCCCGACCGCCTTCGTCGATTTCCCTTTCGCGGTGCCGTCGGCGGTCCGCCCCGGCGCCTGGCAGGATGCCAGCGTCCGTCTGGATCGCCTCGAGCACGTCCGGAATGTCTATCTGAGCTACACCGCGCCGCTGCAGGAGCTGACCTTCCGCTTCGAGGCGGCCCCCGGCCAGTCTTTCGAGGCTGTTTTCGAGGTCGCGGCGCTGCGTCTGGAGGCCCGGTCGCGCGACGAGCCCTACGCCCCGCGGCCGACGCCGCGCGTCGCCGGGGGGCTGCGCCGGGCCCTGCTCGTCACGCAGGGCGCCGCCAGCTATGCCTTTGTGCGTGAGAGCCTCGAGGCCATCGGCGTCGTGCCTGATCGCTGCCTCTTTCGCGGGCTGCACCTGCCGCTTGCCGGGTTCCCCGCCTCGCGCGAGGCGCTGTTGGCCTACGACCTGGTGGCGCTGGTCGATGTCGATCCCTACGTCCTGACGCGCCCGCAGCTCGAGTGGCTGTGTGACGCGGTTGCCAGCGGCGTCGGCCTGCTGGTGGTCGGCGGGCCGAACAGCCTCTCGGGGGCTTGCGTGACACCGTCGGCCTATGCCGCTCTCCTGCCGGTCCGTTTCGAGACAGGTCGGCTGCCGGCCCCGGCCTATGCCGACACCGTGCCGCTGACGCCGCACCCGATCACCGCCGGTCTGCCCGCGGCCCTGCCGCCGGCCGGCCGGGCCTACGACCTCGAGCCCACCGACAGCGCCGTGGTGCTCCTCGCCGCCGCCAGCGCGGTGCCGCGCGGCTGGGGTCTCTACAGCGGCGGCGCCCCGGGCGACGGCGCCCTGAGCGCCTCCGCCGAGGCCTACCGCGGCCGCGGCTGCGCCCAGCTGGAGGCCAGGAACTTCTACCACGACCCCGCCAGCGGCGCGCCGACCTTCCTGGCCCTGAAGCTCATCCAGGGCGACAGCGATGGCTACAACGGCGCCCGGGGCTACGCCGCCAAACCCGGCGGCGAGTACCGCTGCGGCTTCTGGCTCCGTGGCGACGTCCCCGAGGTCACGGTGGCGGTCACGGCCTGGACCACCGACCGCGCCATCGCCGCCGACCGCATCACGGTCGGCACCAGCCTGGGCGCACTCCGGCCGGAGGCGTCGTGGCGCTACCACAGCGGCACCTTCCGCCTGCCGGAGACGGCGCGGCGTTTCGTGCTCGGCTTTCAGGTGCAGGGTCGCCATGGGAGTTTCCCGCTGGGGTCGCGGCTCTCGGTTGATGAGGTCGAGATCGCGCTGTTGCCCGACGGCGCCAATCTGGCCGTGAACCCGGGAGCCGAGGACGGCCGCCCGGCGCCGGTGCTGGTCGTCGGCATGGTCGGCCGCGGGCGGGTGGGCGTCCTGAATACCTTCGCCGACACCGGCGGCGACATCGACGGGCTGCTCTGCTGTAGCGGCGACTACCGCACGCTGGTGGCGCGGCTCTGCCAGTCGCTCGCCGGCGAGGCGCCCGCCGCCGCCGGGCTGGCGGGCTACGCGCCGACGGCGGCGCCGCCGCCGCTCGGGCCACCGCCGGCGCACGACTTCCCGATCATCTCCTGGCTCGGCCCCGACGGCGGCGGTCAGCGCCTCGACGAGCGCGGCCTGCGCGAGGCCATCGACGGCCTGCGCGACCACGGCTTCAATACCGTCGCTGTCAACGGCCTGCGGCACCTCGCGCAGCGCCCCTGGAGCAACCAGGCACGGCTCCTGGACTACGCCATCGCCTACGCGCGGTCGCGCGGTATGGCGGTCGCTCTCGAGTACGAGCACCTGACTGACCTCGGGCCGGACCGCCCTCCGGCGACCTGCGTCTGGTCGCCGGAGTACGCCGGCCGCCTTGCTGAGGGCCTCGCGGCACGCCTGGCCGCGGCGCGGGCCTACGACCACGTCTGGAGTACCAAGATCCTCGACGAGCCGACCGCCACCGATGCCAGCATCGACCACTGCGACCTCTGCCAGGCCGAGTTCGCCCGGCGCTTCGGCGGAGCCCTGCGCCGCCGCGCCGCCATCCCCTCGGACGACCTCGAGGGCCACCGGCAGCTCTCGCAGTTCATCGCCGACAGCGTCGCCCGCGGCTACCAGGCCATCCGCCAGGCCGCCGACGAGGACGGGCTGACGACACGGCTCCTGCTCACCTACATGGGCCCCGGCTATGGCTACGCTGACCCGCGACGCGGCCTCGAGGATGTCTTCGCGTGGTCGCGCCCTGCCGATGTCATCGACCTCGATGTCTACCCGTACTTCTACCCGGTCTCCGAGGCCGTACGCATGCTGCAGGTGCACTACTGCCTGGCGGTGCACCGGGCCGTCGCCGAACACCTCGGCAAGCCGTTCGGTTTCTACGTCGAGCTCGACGACCGCAACTACCCGTTCCAGGTCAACCCGGTCGAGGCCAGCGCCGAGTGCGCCTGGACCGCGGTGGGGCAGGGGTGTCGTTACCTCAACACCTTCATCCATAGCCCGTTCGGGACCGGTCACGGCGCCCGCCCCGAGCGCTGGGAGCACCTTGGCCGGACGTTGCGCGAGATCGCTGCGGCCGGCCCGGAGCTGGCGCGTCTGAGGAAGGCCCCGGCGGCGTTGGCGCTGTACTTCCCGGTGTCGCAGTGGTTTGGCTCAGGCCGCCATGCGCCGCACTACGCCTACCAGCTCCTCCTGCGTGCCTGCGGCGATTGCGAT
>JAAYZO010000624.1 GCA_012514865.1 Lentisphaerota bacterium
GAAGGGCTCCGCCAGCGTGAAGGTCTGCTCGATGTAGTCGCCAGGCTGCGTCGCCTTGACCATGCGGATGCCGATGGCCTCCAGGTCGATCAGGCTGCGCGGCGCGTCGGCGTTCGACGGCCGCGACGTGCACGGGCTCGACAGCGCCGTGAAGAGCGTCCAGCCCGGGCCGGGCTCGCGGTCGGTGCGGCCGTGCAGCAGGATGGCCTCGTGGTCGGGACTCCAGACGCCGCCCACCGTCTCCCAGAGCGTCGTCCGCGCCAGGTTGGCGCTGTCAGTGCGGTAGTCAAAACGGTCGGCGATGACCGCAAAAGACTCCTGACGCAGCAGGAGCGACCGGCGCCAGGTGCAGAACGGCAGCCGCGGCACCTCGCCCACCGCCCAGGCCGAGGCACCGACGACGTCGGCACCCTTCAGCGCCGCGTCCATGCCGACCACCGACTCGACCATGCCGTCGGCGCTGGTCTGGACCTGGGTGCCGTAGCCCTTCAGGAGCGTCCGACCGGCCAGGCGGAACTCCAGCAGGGCGTAGGTGTGGTGCGGGTTGCGCCCGCCGCCGTTGTGGCCCTTGATCAGGACGTAGTCGCCGGCTGCGTCGAGACGGGTGCGGAAGCTGCCCCACAGGAAGGACTCCTCCAGCGCCAGGCCGCTGTCGCGGGTCTCCCAGAACGGCCGCGGCATGGCCTGGATGGTCCAGACACCGACGAGCTCCTGCGGCGGCCGCGGCGCCAGGGTGTCGCTCCAGAAGGACTGCCCCAGGCGCAGGCCATCGGTGTCGATGCCGGTGCGCTCGCGGTAGAACAGCCAGCGGCCATCGCCGGTGAGGTAGGCGGTACGCTGCAGGAAGTTCAGCGACGAGGCGCGCAGGCCCCAGTCGTTGTCGTTGCCGGTGAAGAGGACGTCCTGCGTGCGCAGCGCCTCGGCCAGATGGCCGCGCTCGAGCGCGGCGCGGTCGCCGCTGAGGATCATGTAGTCGACGATCGGATCGTAGTAGGAGGTATACCAGAAGAGGTGGTCGTTGCGGCCGGCCAGCCAGGGGCTGTTCAAGAGCGCCGCGAAGTACACCCGGCACGACTCCAGACCGGCCGACCAGACCGGGTCGCGGTAGTCCTTCTGGAAGTAACGCGACAGGGCGTACAGGCTCATCGCCGACCAGTCGCGATGACGGTCGCCGACGAACCCCGGCGGGGTCAGGGTGCCATAGACATGCTCGTTGGCGCGGTGCCGGAGCTGCTGCGAGAAGGCGTTGGTCACCCGCAGGCGAATCTCGTCAGTGAACAGCGGGCTCTCCTCGATCAGATCCCAGAAGAGGATCATCATGTGCGCCGAGTAGTGGTACGGTCCCGCCAGAGGCTCGTGCTTGTTCTCGATGCGCTCGCCGTCGAGTTCCTCGAGGTCCTTGATCGCGGCCGCATCCGGGAAGCCGAGGCGCAGGAACTCGTGGGCGAAGCGCTCCTCGCCGGTCATGAAGTACAGCGCCATCGCCTTGCTGATGACATTCCAGCCGAAGTAGCCGCTCGAGCCGTAGGTGCGCGACTCCTCCCAGATCGGCGCCGCGGCCGCCTTCTCGGGGACCGCCATGCCCTCGCCCAGGCGGATGTCGGCCAGCCAGCCCAGGCGAAGCTCGCCGGCAGCGCCCGGCGCCGCGCCAATCAGCGCCGCCAGACGCGCTGACGCCGCCGCCACGCCGGCGTCGTCGCTGCCGCCAACCAGGATCGCGTTGCGGCCATCGCCGTAGGGGTTGTGCAGACTGCGCACCACCGAACCGCCCGGCCCCGGGTACTTCAGGTCGAGCAGGGTGTAGAAGCCGTCGTAGAGCGCCGAGAGCGCCCGGTTCGTCGAGCGGTTGCCCAGGATGACCGCGTGGCCCTGCAGGGGCACCGCCGCCTCGGCGCTGTCGTCGCTGACCACCGGCAGACGCACCCCCGTGCGCGCCGCCACCGCCGCCACCACGGCCTCGGCCGCGGCGGCGTAACGGC
>JAAYZO010000625.1 GCA_012514865.1 Lentisphaerota bacterium
CCGCGGCGACGGCCCAGCCGGCCCAGGCGCCCAGCGGCGCCGGCATGCCGGCCCGCGACAGGCGGAACTGCTCGACCAGCTCGTCGTCGGTGCCCAGACGACGCAGAGCCTCCAAGAAGGCGCCGTCGTCGCTGCGGCCGGCCTCGGCCAGCCGACCGGCCTCCTCCAGGAGGTGGTCCTCCAGCTCCGCCAGCTCGGCCGACGAGAAGGCGCCGCGCGCCCGCATCTCGGCTCGCCAGGACTGCAGGCGTCTCAGAAGGAGGTACACGCGAGGCACTCCCGGAGCAGGGCCAGGGTCGAATCCACCGCCGTCCAGTGCTCGAGCTCGCGGGCCAGGACCGCCCGGCCCGCCGTCGTGATGCGGTAGTACTTCCGCCGGCGACCCGATTCGGATTCCCCCCAGCGCGAATCCACCAGGCCGGCACGCTCGAGGCGGTGCAGCACCGGGTAGAGCATGCCGTCGGTCCACTGCAGGCGCTCGCGCGAGAGCACGCGAACCTTCTGGATAATCTCGTAGCCGTAGGTCTCGCCCTTGGCTAGAATCGACAGGACGATCGGCTTGGACGAGGCGGCCACCAGGTCCTTGGGAACGGCATCCGGCGCATCGGCGCTCATAGCACGGGCTCCTATGCATGGCTGCGCTATGTACGGACGGTACACCCCGCCGCGCGCGATGTCAAGCGGCTCTTGCGCCGCCGGCCGGCGCCGACCGGCGGCGCAAGAGCCGATAGACGGGCGGGCGCCGGCCCCGCCGTCGTTCGCCCGTCGCGCCTTCGCGGGGCTTTTCGCAAAGCGGTGTCGATCATGTACAGTATGCGTTTCACGACACGGTTTTCCGGGAGCCTAAGGACGAGCGTATGACGGCCAAGGAACTACGACGCAAGTACATTGCTTTCTTTCAGGCGCGGGGTCATGCCGAGATTCGGAGTGCGCCGCTGGTGCCTGAGAACGACCCGACGGTGCTGTTCACCACGGCCGGTATGCATCCGCTGGTGCCGTTTCTTCTGGGCGAGAAGCACCCGGCCGGGCGGCGTCTGGTCGATGTGCAGAAGTGCGTACGCACCGGTGACATCGACGAGGTGGGCGATCCGGTTCACCTGACCTTCTTCGAGATGCTGGGCAACTGGTCGCTGGGGGACTACTTCAAGCGCGAGGCGATCACCTGGAGCTTCGAGTTCCTGACCGGCGCCGAGTGGCTGAATCTGCCCTTGAGCCGCCTGGCGGTGAGTGTCTTTGCCGGCGACGAGGATGCGCCGTTTGACCAGGAGGCGTTCGACCTCTGGCGCGGCCTGGGCGTGGCCGAGGCGCGGATTGCGCGGTTGCCGAAGAAGGACAACTGGTGGGGCCCGGCGGGCCAGACCGGCCCCTGCGGTCCGGACACGGAGATGTTCTGCTGGACCGGCGAGGGCGAGGCGCCGGCGGTCTTCGATGCGTCGGACAAGCGCTGGGTGGAGATCTGGAACGACGTCTTCATGCAGTACAACAAGCAGGCCGACGGCCGCTTTGTGCCGCTGGCGCAGCGCAATGTCGACACCGGCATGGGCGTCGAGCGCGTCACCGCGATTCTGCAGGGCAAGCGGAGCTGCTACGAGACCGAGCTGTTCGCCGGGCTGTTCGCGGCGATCCGCGAGATCACGGGCCTGGCCGAGCCGCAGAGCGAGCGCAGCGGCCGCATCCTGGCCGAGCATTTGCGGGCGGTGACCTTCCTGATGGCCGACGGCGTGCGTCCCGGCAATGTCGACCAGGCGTACGTCCTGCGCCGGCTGATCCGCCGGGCCATCCGTGAGGCGCGCAAGCTGGGCGTGACGGAGCCCTTCACGGCCCGCCTGGCCCGGGTGGTCATCGACGAGTACCAGGACGTCTATCCCGAGCTCGGCCAGCATCGCGACGGCATCCTGCAGGACCTCGAGGCCGAGGAACGCCAGTTCGCCAGCACCCTGGAGCGCGGCATCCGCGAGTTCGGCAAGCTGGTCGACAGCTTCCCCGCCCATGTCGAGCGCAAGGTCATCAGCGGCCGCAAGGCCTTCTACCTCTACGAGACCTTCGGCTTCCCGATCGAGCTGACCGTCGAGATGGCGGCCGAGCGCGGCTTCACGGTGGACGAAGCCGGCTTTGCCGAGGCCTTCGCGAAGCACCAGGAGGCGAGCCGTGCCGGTGCCGAGCAGAAGTTCAAGGGCGGCCTGGCCGACCAGTCCGAGACCACCGCCGCGCTGCACACCGCGACGCACCTCCTGCACCAGGCCCTGCGCCGCGTCCTCGGCGAGCATGTCAAGCAGGCCGGCTCGAACATCACGGCCGACCGCCTGCGCTTCGACTTCACGCACGCCGACCGCATGACCCCCGAGCAGCTTGCCGAGGTCGAGCGCATCGTTAACGAGCAGATCGGGCGCGACCTGCCGATCGACTGCCGCGAGATGGCCTATAACGAGGCGGCCGAGAGCGGCGCCATCGGGCTCTTCGCCGACCGCTACGGCGAGCGCGTCAAGATCTACAGCATCGGCGACTTCAGCAAGGAGATCTGCGGCGGGCCGCACGCGTCGCGCACCGGCCTGCTGGGGCGTTTCAAGATCCAGAAGGAAGAGTCCAGCAGCCGCGGCGTGCGCCGCATCAAGGCCATCTTGATTTCGGGGTCGCAGGGATGATGTTCCCGGTGCGTTCGGCGGGCCTGGCGGCCCGCACGTGCGCCGGCCTCCATGGCGTCCGGCCCGGTCGGGCCGGGCGCGGCGGTGTGGTCGTGAGATCGACAGCAAGGAAGACGACTATGTCCTGGCAGCATGTGATGCGGTCGGCGCTGGTGGCGGCACTCGGCCTCGGTCTGTGGGTCGGCAGCGCCCATGCCGGCGACACCGCCTATGTGAACATGGAGACCCTCTTCGAGGGCTACTACAAGACCGTCCGGGCGAACACCGGCTTCGAGCAGAAGAAGAAGGACTTCGAGGCGCGTCTGGCGATTCTGCGCGAGGAGCTCACGACGATGGTCTCCGAGGCCCGCAAGCTCGAGGAGGAGGCCGGCAGCGAACTCCTCAGCCAGGAAGCCCGCGACGACGCCCGCGCCAAGCTGCGCCTCCGCGTCGAGCGCCTGCGCGCCAAGGAAGAGGAATTCGGGCAGTTCCGACGCTCGGGCATGGCCGACCTGAACCGCGCCCGGCAGGTCACCGAGGAGGAACTCATCAAGGACCTCGGCGAGTTCGTGCGCACCTACTGCGTCGGCAAGGGCTACCGGCTCGTCTATGATATCAACGGCCGCAGCCTGAACCGCATGCCGGTGCTCCTGGTCTACCCGAAGGACGAAGAGATCACGCAGGAGATCCTGGCCGAGCTGAACAAGGGCCACGAGGAAGAGCTCCAGCAGGCCACCGCCGAGCTGGAGGCCCTGCGCAAGGCCGCCGCGGAGAAGCCGGCGGCGCCCGCCGCCGAGGCCGCCGCCCCGGCGGCGCCCTGAGGCGGCGTGAGGCCTGCCCACCACCGAAGCAACGGAGTGACCCAATGAGCCAGCAACAGCGGACCAGCGCCTGGGTGGCGGAGTGGGTCGGTGGCCGACTCGTCGGGCCGGGTGATGTGGTCGTGACGGATGTCGGCGGCCTCGACGACGCCGGGCCGGGCGCGGTGTCGTTCCTGGGCAACCCGCGCTACCGCGACCGGGTGCTGCCCTCGAAGGCGGCGGTGGTCCTGGTCCCCGAGGCCTTCACCGAGGCGCCGCCGGCCGGTCGTGCCTGGGTGGTCTGTGCCGATCCCTCGGCGGCCTTTACCAAGGTCGTCACCGCCTTCGCGCCGCCGCCGCCGACCTACGCGGCGGGCATTCACGAGCGCGCCGTGGTATCGGCGACGGCGACGGTCGCGGCCAGTGCCCACGTCGGGCCCTGCGCCGTGGTCGAGGCCGGCGCCGTCATCGGCGAGCGCTGCGTCATCGGCGCCGGCTGCTACGTCGGCCACGAGGCGCGTCTGGGCGACGACTGCTTCCTCTATCCGCATGTGACCCTCCGCGAGCGCTGCCGTCTGGGCCGCCGCGTCATCCTGCACAGCGGCGTGGTGATCGGCGCCGACGGCTTCGGCTACGACTCCGGCCCGACCGGCCACACAAAGATCCCGCAGGTCGGCATCGTGCAGATCGACGACGACGTCGAGATCGGCGCCCTGGCCGCGGTGGACCGGGCCCGTTTCGGGCGCACCTGGATCCAGCGCGGCACCAAGATCGACAACCTCGTGCAGGTGGCCCACAATGTCGTCATCGGGCCGCACTGCATCGTCGTCTCGCAGGCCGGCATCGCCGGCAGCACGCACCTCGGACAGGGCGTCATCCTGGCGGCCCAGGCCGGACTGGTCGGCCATATCCACATCGGCGACGGCGCCGTCGTCATGGCCCAGGCCGGCGTGAGCAAGGACGTGCCCCCCAAGGGCGCCGTGTTCGGCTCGCCGGCCGTGGACCGCCATGACTACGCCCGCGAACAGATGATGATCAAGCGCCTGCCGCGCCTGTTGCAGAACCTCAAGGACCTCGAGGCGCAGGTGCGCGAGCTGCAGCAGCGCCTCGAGGACGAGGGCTGACGGACGCCGCGCCGACGCCGTCGCGGAACGGGCCGCGCGCCCGCCGCGGCAGCGCCGCCGGCACGGAGGGCCTGGTTGCCGTGAGGGCCTTTCTCAGCACCTGGCGTCGCCGCCTCGGCGGCGGCCTGCGGACGGCCTGGGCGGAGGTGATGCCGCCGCTCTGTCCGCTGTGCCGGTGCCGGCCGCGGCCGGCCGCGGCGGCGGTCTGCGACGACTGTGCGGCGGCCCTGGCCGGCCTGCCGGAGCGGCGCTGCCCGCGTTGCGGCGGGGCGCGTGACGGCATCCTGGCGGCGTGCGCCGACTGCCTGCACGGCAGCGACCGGCCGTGGGAGCACGCCGTCAGCGCCTACGCCTTTCGCGGCCTGACCCGCGAGGCGGTGCACCGCTTGAAGTACCGCGGTGACACGGCCCTGGCGCCGCTGTTCGCGCGGTCGATGGCGGCGGCCTGGGAACGCCATGGCCGCGGCGCGGTCGATGTGGTGGTGCCGGTGCCGCTGCACTGGCTGCGTCAGGTGCGCCGCGGCTACAACCAGGCGGACCTCCTGGCGCGGCTGGTGGCGCGTCAGCTCGGGCTGCCCTGCGAGTCATGGCTGCGGCGCTGTCGGCGCAGTGCCCAGCAGGCGCACCTGGGCCGCGAGGCACGACAAACGAATATCCAAGGAGTCTTCGCCTGCGGTTGTGGGCCGCGGGCGAAGGGCCGACGGGTGCTCCTGGTCGATGACGTTCTGACCACCGGCGCTACCCTCGGCGAAGCCGCGCGAGTACTGTTAACTGCGGAAGCGGCGGCGGTCAGCGTGCTGACCGCGGCCAGGGGATGAACGCTATGCCCTTGTTCAAGAAAACCAGGTACTCCACCGTGCGCACGGCACCCAAGAAAGACATCCCCGCGGGGCTCTGGCTGAAGTGCAAGGGGTGCGAGGGCACCCTGTACCAGTCCTCGCTGGCCGAGAATGGCCAGGTCTGCCCGAAGTGCGACTTCCACTACCCCCTGACCGCCGCCGAGCGCATCGCGCTCCTGACGGACGCCGGGTCGTTCCAGGAGATCGACCCCGGGCTGCGCTCGGTCGATGCCCTGCAGTTCGCCGGCGGGACGGTCTACGGCGGCAAGCTCCAGGAAGCCCGTGCCAAGACCGGCCTCAACGACGCCGTGGTCTGCGGCACCGCCACCCTCGAGGGCCGCCGCCTCGGCCTCGGCGTCATGGACTTCCGCTTCATGGGCGCCAGTATGGGCTCGGTGGTCGGCGAGAAGGTCACCCGCCTGGCCGAGCTGAGCACCCGCGAGGGCCTGCCCCTGGTCATCGCCACCGCCAGCGGCGGGGCGCGCATGCAGGAGGGCATGCTCAGCCTCATGCAGATGGCCAAGACCTCGGCGGCCCTGGCGCGACATGCCGAGGCGGGCCTGCCTTACGTGGTGATCATGACCCACCCGACCACCGCCGGCGTCACCGCCAGCTTCGCCTCGCTCGGCGATGTCATCCTGGCCGAGCCGCGCGCCCTGGTCGGCTTCGCCGGACCGCGCGTCATCAAGCAGACCACCCAGAGCGAGCTGCCCCCCGGCTTCCAGAGCGCCGAGTTCCTGCAGCGCCACGGCTTCATCGACCGCGTCGTCCACCGCTCCAAACTGCGCCGCGAACTGGCCCTCCTGCTGGAGTATTTCTCGGGCAGCGGGCGTTGCCAGGCCGAGGCCGGGGCTGTATAGTGACCGTCGCCGTAGCCGTCCTGCTCCGGGACCTATGCGGCGGGAACACCGTGAACCGGGTCAGGCGGGGAACCGAGCAGCCCTAAGCGGTCGACTCGCGTGCTGTAGGACCACCTGGAGCAGGCGGTTGCGGCTCTTCTTCAGAGCGCCGCCACTCGGCGCCGGTCTCCTGCGTCGGCGCGCTCGCCGTGCGGCGGAGCCGCGACCGGGCGCACGCCGCCCGCCATCAGGACGGGGGTCTCCAGGCATGGCCTACCAAGTACTGGCCCGCAAATGGCGCCCGCAGCGCTTCTGCGAGGTCGTCGGCCAGGAGCACATCACGCGCACCCTGCAGAATGCCATCCTGCAGAACCGCGTCGGCCACGCCTACCTGTTCGTCGGACCCCGCGGCACCGGCAAGACGACCACCGCCCGCATCTTCGCCAAGGCCCTCAACTGCGCCCAGGGCATGGTCGCGGAGCCCTGCTGCGAGTGCATCAACTGCCGCGAGATCGCCCAGGGCAGCTCGCTCGATGTCATCGAGATCGACGGCGCCTCGCATAACAAGGTCGAGCATATCCGCGACATCCGCGAGAATGTCCAGTACACGCCCTCGCGCGGACGCTTCAAGGTCTACATCATCGACGAGGTGCACATGCTCACCTCGGCGGCCTGGAATGCCCTCCTCAAGACCCTCGAGGAGCCGCCGCCGCATGTCAAGTTCCTCTTTGCCACCACCGAGGCGCACAAGGTCCTCCCGACCATCGTCTCGCGCTGCCAGCGTTTCGATCTCAAGGGCATCCCGGTGCCGCTGATCAGCGCCCGCCTGCGGCAGATCGCCGAGCAGGAGGCCATCCACGTCGACGACGGCGCCCTGAATGCCATCGCCCGCGCCGCCGACGGCGGCATGCGCGACGCGCAGTCGGTCCTCGACCAGATCATCGCCTTCTGCGGCGGCCGCAGCGACGCCGAGCGCATCCGCGAGCAGGACGTCATCGAGGTCTTCGGCCTGGCCTCGTCAGAGGAACTCCGCACCCTGGCCATCGGCCTGCTCCAGAACGACCTGAATGCCGCCATCGAGGTCATCCAGGCCCTGGCCGACCACGGCCGTGACCTCGAGAGGCTCTATGCCGACCTCGTCGGCTATGTCCGCAACCTGATGGTCTGCACCGCCTGCCGCGAGCCGGGGCGCATCCTCGAGCTGGCCGAGGCCGAGCTGCAGGACGCCATGGCCGTCGCCGGCAGCGCGCCGCCCGGGCTCCTGCAACGCCTGCTCCAGGGCCTCGTCGCCGAGGAGTGGTCCTTCCGCTCGGCCCTCAACAAGCGGCTCTACCTTGAGGCCATCCTGGCGCGGGTCATGCTCGAGGCCCACAGCGTCCAGCTCAACGACGTCATCGCCCAGCTCCTGGCCCTGCAGCAGGGCGGCCAGGTGCCGTCCCTGGCGGTGGCACCGCCGCCGGTGGTGGCACCCCCGCCGCCGCCGCGGCCGGCGCGGCTCGTGGACGCGTCCGCGTCGGTGGACACTCGCCCTCCAGCAGGGGTGGCAGGCGAGCGTGCGGCCGGGTCGACCCAACGCCCGCAGGACGCCGACCCGGCGGCCGCGGCGACGCCGGTCACGGCCCCGCCCCCGATCGTCGCGGCCGTCACCCCGGCGCCGGCGCCCGCGCCCGCTGTCTCGGCGCCGCCGGCCGAGCCCGGCGCGCCGGCCGAGCCTCGGGACGATCACAGTGGGGCGCTGCCGACGCCGGCGCGGCTCGTGGACGCGCCCGCGGCGGTGGACACTCGCCCTCCGGCAGAGGCGGCGGCGCCGATCGCGCCGGCGCCGGTCACAGCGCCGCCCCCGGCCGTTGCCGCGGCGCCCGCGGCGGCGCCGCGTTTCCGGCAGCATGGCGATGGCTACCCGGCAGCGGTGGCCACGCCGGCGCCGGCCGGCGAGGCGTCGTCGGAGGCGCCGTTGCCGGCGGCGGTCCCGGCGGCGGTGAAGGCGGCCATCCATGCCGGTGAAGTGCCGGTCGAGCCCACGCCGGCGAGTCTTTTCGAGGCCCTCCTGGGTCAGCTCGAGGCGCACAAGGCCGGTTCGCCCCTCCTGGACCTGGTGCGGCGCCTGACCCCGGTTTCGCTGATCGGCACCGTCTTCCAGGTCGCCTACGACGTCCAGGCCCTGCAGCCCGACGAGGTCCGGCGCCTGCAGGCACCCGAGACCATGGCGGTGCTGCGTGAGTGCTACGCGGCCGTCGCCCCCACCCCCGAGGGCACCCTCGTCCTGAAGCGCTGGATTGCCTCGCTGTCCGACGAGCATCGCGACCAGCGCCATCGGGCCACGGCCGAGGAGCGCGCCCGAGTCGAGGCGATGCCGTTTGTGCAGGCGGTCTGTACCGCCATCGGCGGCCGCGTCATCGACGTCCGCATGCCGGGCCCGGAGTCGCGCCGCGGGGAAGCCTGAGCGATGTTCGACACCGACGCCTATCCGAAATCCCTGCAGCGCCTCATCGGCCTGCTGGCACGCCTGCCGGGCATCGGCCGGCGCAGCGCCGAGCGCCTGGCCCTGGCCCTGCTGGACTGGTCCGAGGAGGACCTCCGCCACCTCGGCGAGTCGCTGGTGCGGCTGCGCCAGGAGGTCCAGTACTGCACCGTCTGCGGCAACTTCAGCGATGGCGACCGCTGTGTGATCTGCAGCCATCCGCAGCGCCAGACGGAGGTCATCTGCGTCGTCGAGACCGCCGCGCAGATTCCGGTGTTCGAGCGCTCCGGCGGCTTTCACGGCCTCTACCACGTCCTGGGCGGCCGCATCGCACCCCTGCAGGGCATCGGCCCGGAGGCGCTGGCCATCGAGGGCCTGCGTCGTCGTCTGGCCCAGGGCGGCATCGCGGAGCTGATTCTGGCGACCAGCCCGGATGTCGAGGGCGAGGCCACAGCGGCCTTCCTGGCCAACGAATTCGCCGACAGCGGCGTGCGCCTGACCCGCCTGGCCTCGGGGGTGCCGGTCGGCGCCGATCTGAGCTATGCGGATGCCGCCACCCTGGCCTCGGCCCTGGGCGGTCGGCGTGCCATGAGGTGAGCCTGCGTGTCTGGCTGGGCCCCAAGACTGCTCCGGCTGCTCCTGACGCCGCTGTTCTACCTCGGCGCCGTGGCGGTCGGCTGGACGATCCTGACGCTGCCCCTCTGCGTCGATCCGCGCACCGTCCTCTGGCCGGCCGTGGCGGGCTTCGTCACCGCCGAGTTCTTCCTCCTCAGCGGCCTGCGCCTGGTGCGTCTCTACGTGGTCGGCCATGAGCTGACGCACTGGCTGGCCGCGAAGCTCTGCGGCCGCCGCACCGGCCGCCTGCGCGCCGAGGCCAGCCGCGGCAGCATCGAGGTCGACGACCCGAACGCCCTGATCGTCCTGGCGCCGTACTTCGTGCCGGTCTACACCCTCGCCTGGATCGGCCTCTACGGCGTCCTGCGCATGGCCGTCGCAACCATCCCCGACTGGGGCGTGGCGGTCTTCTCTGCCGGCCTCGGCGCCACCTGCGCCTTCCACCTGACCCTCACCGCCCTGGCCCTGCAGCGCGGCCAGGACGACCTGCGCCTCTGCGGACCGGTGTTCTCCATGGGCGTGGTCCTCTTCGGCAACCTCGTCCTGGCCTTCCTGGCTCTGGTCGTCGCCGGGCGCCTCTGGGGCCTCGCCTTCGGGCTCCTGGCCCAGCGCCTGGCCGACCTGTGGTGGCTCGGCTGTGACCTCGCCGCCATGACCGCCGCGCTGGCCCGCCGCCTGACGGCCGGCACGGCGCCATAGATTCACGCCGCGGCCGGCGGAAAGACCTACACGCGGCACCTTCTGCGCGAGAGCTGCCGGAGCGACGGAAAGGTCTTGAAGCAGACCCTGGCCAACCTCTCGCATGCGGATGAAATGGCCCGCACAGCGCCGGACTCGCTGCAAGCGTAAGGCACCTGTAGAACACCAACAGGAGATCGACGGCAACGCCGCCGGTCTCCTGTCTATCAGGGATTCCGCCACTGGCCGGGGCCGGCCAGTGGCGGAATCCCTGCTTGCAGGCGGGCTGGCGGCGGTTAACGTAGGGTGGTATGCTCACCCTCCTCGCGATCTATCTTGCGGTCGGCGGCGTCGCCGGCATCCTGGCCGGCCTGCTCGGCCTCGGCGGCGGCCTGGTCATCGTCCCCATGCTGGCCTTCTGCTTTCAACGCCAGGCGGACATCCCGCCGTCGGCGGTGATGCGCCTGGCCCTGGCCACCTCGATGGCCAGCATCATGTTCACGGCGGTCTCGAGTGCCTGGGCGCACCACCGCCGCGGCGCCGTCGACTGGACGGTCGTCGGCCGGATCGTCCCGGGGGTGCTCGCGGGGACCTTCCTGGGCACCACCGTGGCGGCGCGGCTCTCGAACGGCTTTCTGAAGGGCTTCTTCGTGGCCTTCCTTGTCTACGTCGCCACGCAGATGCTGGTCGGGCGCAAGCCGGCGGCCTCGCGGCAACTCCCGGGCTGGCCGGGGATGCTGGGCGTGGGGAGCGTCATCGGCGGCGTCTCCAGCCTGGTGGGGATCGGCGGCGGGACGCTCTCGGTGCCCTTCATGCTCTGGTGCAACCTGGCGGTGCACCGCGCCATCGGCACCTCGGCGGCCATCGGGCTGCCGATCGCGGTGGGCGGTACCATCGGCTACCTGGTCAACGGCCTGCATGTCCCCGGCCTGCCGCCCTACTCGGTCGGCTACATCTACCTGCCAGCCCTGGTCGGAATCGTCTGCGCCAGCGTGCTCATGGCACCCCTGGGCGTCCGCCTGGCGCATCGGCTGCCCGTGGCGCAGCTCAAGCGCATCTTCGCCATGCTGCTCCTGGTGATGGCAGCGCGGATGCTCTGGGGGCTCCTGGCGAGCTGAGGAGCCGCCGAGGCTCCTGCCGCGGCCGCCGGCGTGAGAACGAGGGAGGAGGATCCGTACGATGCCGCGATGGACCGCCGTCACGCGCTTCCTCGGCCTGCAGCGCTCGATGGTCGGGCTGCTTGGCATGGTCGTCCTCGTCGGCATGGGCGAGCACATGGCCGAGCAGTTCCTGCCGCTGTACCTGCTCTCCCTCGGCGGCGGCTTCATCTCGGTCGGCTTCCTCAACGGCATGGATAACCTCCTGGGAGCCCTGTACGCCTTCCCGGGCGGCTACCTCTCGGACCGTCTCGGGACCAAGCGCGCCCTGCTGGTCTTCAATCTGGTCTCGATGGCGGGCTTCCTAGTGGTGATCGTGGTGCCGTCGTGGCCGGCGGTGCTGGCCGCCGCGGCGCTGTTCCTCTCCTGGACCGCCATCTCGCTGCCGGCGACGATGGGCCTGGTGGCCCGGGTCCTGCCCAAGAACAAGCGCACCATGGGCGTCTCGGTGCACTCGCTGGTGCGCCGTATCCCGATGGCCCTGGGGCCCGTCGTGGGCGGTGCCTTCATCGGCGCCTGGGGCGTCGAGCGCGGCGTGCGCCTGGCCTTCGTGGCGGCCCTGGCACTGGCCGTGGTGGCGGCCATCCTGCAGCAGATCCTGATCGAGCCGGACCCGCCCCGCGACCCGGCCGCGGCCGCCCCCGAGCGCAACCCCCTGCGGCTGTGGAAGGACATGAACGGCGACCTCCGCCGCCTCCTCATCAGCGACATCCTGGTGCGCTTCTGCGAGCAGATCCCCTATGCCTTCGTCGTGATCTGGGCGGTCGGCACTCAGGACGCCCCCGGGCCGGTCAGCGCCATGCAGTTCGGCATGCTGCGCACGATCGAGATGGCGACCGCGGTGCTGATCTACGTGCCGGTGGCCTGGCTGGCCGATCGCGGCCGCAAGAAGCCGTTCGTGGTGGCGACCTTCCTGTTCTTCACCCTCTTCCCGCTGGTCCTCCTGGTGTCGCGCTCCTTCTGGGCCCTGGCCGCCGCCTTCGTCCTGCGCGGCCTCAAGGAATTCGGCGAGCCGACGCGCAAGGCCCTGATCATGGACCTCGCCCCCGAGAACCGCAAGGCCGGCATGTTCGGCCTCTACTACCTCATCCGCGACGTCGTCGTCTCGGTGGCGGCCTTCGCGGGGGCCTGGCTGTGGACCCTCTCGCCGACCGTCAACCTGGTGGCGGCGGCCGTCTTCGGCGCCATCGGGACGCTGTACTTCATGGGCTGGGGCCGCGACCTGCCGGCGAGCCCGTCCCAGACGTGAGCGGCGAAGCGGCGGCGTCCTGTCGCAGACTTTCAGCCTGCGATGCGTACCGGACGATCTCCCAGGGCGTTGCCCTGGGCTGACGGATGATGCCCTTTCAGGGCGCCAGACCGGAGGCCGCGAGGGGCTACGCTGATGCGGTTGCGATCGGTGTTCCCTCCCAGGCTGTCCGTCGCACCACGCCACGCGTTTCCCGGGCGCCGTCATTGCGCCAGGGGGAAGGCGGGCAGGAAGAGCGGCTCCCAGGGCTCGTCTTTGTAGCGCACCTGCTGCAGGAACAGGCCGCAGGGCGGCGCGGTCCACTGCGCCGGCTGCGTCGAGGGCGCCGCCAGCCAGGCGGCGATCTCGGACTCACTGAGACGACCGCGGCCGACCTCCGCCAGGACGCCCACGATGCGCCGGACCATCTTCCAGAGGAAGTGCGATCCGGCAATCCGGAAGACGATGAGGTCCTGCTCGCGCTCGACCTGGACCTCGTCGATGTCGACGGTGGTCGAGGCCTCCGGGTCGAGGTCGCGGTCGGCGAAAGACACAAAGTCGTGGAAGCCCTGGAAGCACCTGGCGGCGCTCTGCATGCGGCGCAGGTCGAGGCGGTCGCGGATCCACCAGGCGTAGCGGCAGCCGAAAGCCGAGCGGCGGGTGGAGATGAGGTACAGGTAGCTGCGGCCCTCGGCGTGGTGGCGGGCGTGGAAGCGCGGGTGGGCGCGCTCGACACTGAGGACGTTGATCTCCGGCGGCAGATGGTCGTTCAGGCCGAACGCCACCCGGAAGGGCTCCATGGCCCTGCCGATGTCCAGATGCGCCACCTGGCCGAGCGCGTGCACCCCGGCGTCGGTGCGCCCGGCGCCCTGGAGGTCGACCTCGCCGGCGCCGAGCCGGCGGGCGGCCTGCAGGAGCTCGCCCTGGACCGTGCGGGCGTTACGCTGCACCTGCCAGCCGCGAAAGCCGGCGCCGTCGTATTCGATGAGGAGTTTGTAGCGTGGCATGGCGCCTGGCCTCGCGGGCGTGTCGACCGGGTGACGGCAGGGCCTGCCGTGACTCGCGCCAGCGTAGTGCCTCAAGGCCCGCCGCGCCAGCGCGCGCGGCCGCTTGATTCCGCCGGCGCGCCGGTTCCATTATGGGAGGCGCCCGCACCGGGCCGCCGCGCGGGAACCCAGATGACCACGACCTCGACACTCACGCCTGCCATGCGGCAGTACATGCAGGCCAAGAAGGAACTCAGCGAGGACACCATCCTGCTCTTCAGGATGGGCGACTTCTACGAGCTCTTCTTCGATGACGCCCGGCGCGGCGCTCAGCTCATGGATATCGTGCTGACGCAGCGCGCCGGGGTGCCGATGTGCGGGGTGCCGTACCACGCCGCGCAGTCGTACGTCGCCCGCATGCTCGAGCAGGGCGTCAAGGTGGCGTTGGCCGAGCAGATGGAGGACCCGAAGCTGGCCAAGGGCCTGGTCAAGCGCGAGGTCATCCAGGTGATCACCCCGGGCACGGTCCTCGATGACCAGGTCCTGCACGCCGCCAGCAGCCACTTCCTCGTGGCCATCGCGACGGCGCGCGACCGCTATGGCCTGGCCCTCCTGGACTTCAGCACCGGCGACTTCCGCGTCACCGAGCTGCAGGGCCGCCCGGCCCTGGAGACCGAGCTGCAGCGCCTGCGCCCGGCCGAGTGCCTGATCACCGAGGCGCTGCAGGCGCAGTGGCGGCAGTCGGGCCAGACGCCGGACTGCCCGTCGGTCCTGGCCTGGACCCCGCTCGAGGACTGGATCTTCGACCCGGCCGTCGCCGGCGAGAGGCTCTGCCGGCACTTCGATGTCGCCAGCCTCGACGGCTTCGGCTGCCGCGGCATGGAGCTGGCCATCGGCGCCGCCGGAGCGGTGCTCTGCTACGCCCAGAACAACCTCCGGCGCGACGCCGGCCACATCACCGCCCTGACCGTCTACCAGACCGACGACGGCATGATCCTCGACCGCATCTCGCAGCGCAACCTCGAGCTGGTCGAGCCGATCTTCGCCGAGGCGCGCGGCTCGACCCTGATCAGCGTCCTGGACCGCACGGTGACCCCCATGGGCGCCCGGCTCCTGCGCGAGTGGGTGCTGCGCCCGCTGTGCCGCCTGGAGCCGATCCGCGAACGCCAGGAGGCCGTCGCGATCTTCGCCGGCGAGCCGATGCTCCTCGGCGAGCTGCGCGAGGCCCTCGGCGCCGTCAAGGACATCGAGCGGACGGTCGTGCGCATCACCGTCGGCAGCGCCAACGCCCGCGACCTGGTCGTGCTGCAGCGCGGCCTGGCGCAGGTGCCCGGCCTGCGCGCCATCGTCGATCTCGCCCCCGCCCCGCTCCTGCAGCGCCTCGGCGCCGACCTCGTGGAACTCCCGGAGCTGACCGATCTCATCGGGCGGGCCATCGTCGACGAGCCGCCGCTGACCATCCGCGAGGGCGGCATCATCCGCGCGGGCTTCCATGCCGGCCTCGACGAGCTGCGGCGCGCCGCCACCGAGGGCAAGAACTGGATCGCCGGCTACCAGTCCAAGGAGCAGGAGCGTACCGGCATACGCTCGCTGAAGGTGCGCTACAACAAGGTCTTCGGGTACTACATCGAGGTCACCAAGGCCAACCTGGAGATGGTGCCGGAGGACTACCTGCGCAAGCAGACCCTGGTCGGCGCCGAGCGCTTCATCACGCCCGAGCTGAAGGAGATCGAGGATAAGATCCTGGGCTCGGAGGAGAAGAGCAAGGCGCTCGAGTACGAGCTCTTCCAGGAGATCCGCGAGGCGGTGGTGCGCAGCACCGCGGTCATCCAGCGCGTCGCCCGCGCCATCGCCGCGGTCGATGCCCTGGCCTCGCTGGGCGATGTCGCCTGCCGGCAGGGCTACTGCCGCCCGGAGGTCGTCGAGGAGACGGTGCTGAACATCGTCGAGGGCCGCCACCCGGTGCTCGACGCGCGGCTGCAGGACGAGCCCTTCGTCCCCAACGACACCCTCCTGGACACCACCGAGAACCAGCTCGCCGTGATCACCGGCCCGAACATGGCCGGCAAGTCGACCTACATCCGCCAGGTGGCCCTGCTGACCCTCATGGCCCAGATGGGCAGCTTCCTGCCGGCCCGCAGCGCCCGCATCGGCCTGGTCGACCGCATCTTCACCCGCGTCGGCGCCGCCGATGACATCTCGCGCGGCCAGTCGACCTTCATGGTCGAGATGGTCGAGACCGCCAATATCCTTAATAACGCGACGCCGCGCAGCCTGATCATCCTCGACGAGATCGGCCGCGGCACGAGCACCTTCGACGGCCTCAGCCTGGCCTGGGCCGTCGCCGAGTACCTCCATGACGAGCCGCGTGTCAAGGCCCGCTGCCTGTTCGCTACCCACTACCACGAACTGACCGAGCTGAGCCTCACCCTGAACGGCGTGAAGAACTACAACGTCGCCGTCAAGGAATACGGCGACAAGATCGTCTTCCTGCGCAAGATCATGCCGGGCGGCACCGACAAGAGCTACGGCATCCACGTCGCCCGCCTGGCCGGACTGCCCCGCCAGGTCATCCGCCGCGCCGGCGAGGTGCTGACCAACCTCGAGTGCGACGAACTCGGCGAGGACAGCAAGCCGAAGCTGGCGCGCAGTTCGCGCGGCGGCCCCGACCCGAACTACCGCCGCCGCCGTGGCAAGGACGCCGGCGCCGGCCAGCAGATGCTCTTCGAGTTCTGAACGCATCCCCACGAGGTGGCCGTATGACCCCAGGGCAGTCGTGTGATGTGGTGGTGGCCGGCGCAACCCTCGGCGGCTGCCTGACGGCCCTGGCCGCGGCCCGCCGCGGCGCCCGTGTGGCGCTGGTCGAGGGCAGCCCCTTCCTGGGCACCGACCTGACGGCCGTCCTGCGGCTCTGGCTCGCCGGGACGCCGCCGGACGACGCGGCCGGGCGCTTCCTGCGCGCGGTGCTGATGCCGGCCGCCGAGGTCGCCGAAGATGACGTCGACCGCAGCGGCCTCGACGCCGCCTGGCACGACGAGACGGCGCTGTTCCGCGGCAGCATCCGCAAGGGCCTCCTCGGGGCCCTGGACGCCGCCGGCGTGGTGACCCTCCTGCAGTGCCAGCCGGCCGCGGTGCTGACCGCCGCCGGCGGCCGTGTCGGCGGCCTGTGGCTGGGCAGCAAGCAGGGCCTCCTGCAGCTCACCGCGCCGGCCGTGATCGACGCCACCGCGGCGGCGGCGGTGCTGCGGCTGCACACCCCCGCGGCGGTCATCGACCCGCCGCGGCCGGAGCACCGCTTCACCCTGGGCTTTGCCGCTGCCGCGTGGCCCTCGTCGCGCCGTCTGGCGGTCGATCCGGACCTGGGCCTGGCGTCGTCGTGGGTCGGCTTCCACGCCGGCCGGCACTCGGCCTGCCCGCTCTGGGCCGAGGTCGCCTTCTCGCGTGACGCGACCGCGGCGGGTCCGCGTGCCGATCGCTGTGCGGTCGAGATCCTGGCGCGTCAGGAGGCCATGGCGCTGCTCGCCTGGCTGGTGCGGACAGAGCCGGCGCTGCACAGCGCGGTCCTGGCCGAGATGGCCGCGGCGGTGTGGTCGACGCCGCCGGCGGTCGATGCGGCGGCGGTGCTGCCGTCGGGCCTCTGGCGTGGCCCGTCGGGCCTGTCGGCAGCCGCCACCTGGTCGGAGGCCCTGGCCTGTCTCGACCAGGCCGAAGCCCTGGCGGCGGCGGTCGAGACTGCCGGCGCCGGCCGCGCCGACGCTCCGGCGGCGCTGACGGCCGCCCGCCCGGGGCCATCCCGGGTCGACACCGCGGCGACCCGGCTCGAGCCTCTGGACGACCCCGGCCTGGGCCTGACGCTGGAGGCCGTGCACCTCGCCAGCCTCGACGGCGTCCCGCACGAGCCCGGCGCGGACGTCCTGGTCGCC
>JAAYZO010000626.1 GCA_012514865.1 Lentisphaerota bacterium
CCGCCAGGAGGGCCTCCTTGGCACGCCGGCAGAGCTGGCAGAGCTGGAACCACTGACGGGTCGGCAGGGGCTTGCCCCAGGCCTTCTCGGCACGCCGCGCCAGGGCCATGTCCATGTTGTCGCCGCCGAGGAGGAGGTGGTCGCCCACGGCGGTGCGGCGCAGGGTCGGCCCGGGCTCGATGGCGACCAGCGAGAAGTCGGTGGTGCCGCCGCCGACATCGACCACGAGGACCGTCTGGCCGGGCTGCAGCGTTGCCGACCACGCGTACTCATTCTCGGCCAGCCAGGCATAGAAGGCCGCGAGGGGCTCCTCAATCAGGGTCAGGTGCGCCAGGCCGGCCCGCCGCGCGGCCTCGACCGTCAGTTGCCGCGCCACGTCGTCAAACGAGGCGGGGACGGTCAGCAGGACCTGCTGCTCGGCGAGCCGGGCGGGGGTGCCATGGCGGTCGCGCTGGCTGCCCATGCGGTGGTCCCAGGCCTGCCGGATGTGCTCGAGGAAGCGGTACGACACCTCCAGCGGCGAGAGTTTCCGGTCGCCGAGGTCGCTGCCCCAGGGCAGGATGCCGCGGGTGCGGTCGACGCCGGCATGGGCGAGCCACGACTTGGCGGAGCTGATGAGCCGTTCGGGCACGAGCGCCCCCTGGTCGCGGGCCAGGGTGCCGACGATGACGGCGTCAGGCTGTGCCCAGGGCAGGTCGAGGGTCCCGGCCGGGGCTTCGTGGTCGGCGCTCACATACGCGAAGGACGGCAACTGCGGCAGCGCCGCGATCTCGCCCAGGGCCACCAACTGCGGGATCGGGAAGGGCTGTATGCGGCGGTCAGCCTCGAGGTCGACGTAGTGGACCACGCTGTTGGTGGTCCCGAGGTCGATGCCGACGAGGTAACGGCAGTCGTGTTCGCTGGCGGGGGGGGCGGTGCTCGGCTTCATCGCGCCTCAATGTAAGTCCGCACCACAGCCCTGCAAGGCCATCGCCAGTCCGCAAAACGCCGTGGCCTCGGCACGGCGGCGGGGCTCGTCGCGGCATGCTGATGATTCCGCGCCAATGCGAAGCACGCTGCCGTAACGTCAGAGGATCGAGCCGCCGTACCCGTGCTAAAGTGAAGTCAGACGACCTTCACGCCGTACCCGGGACCATCCTATGAAAGCAGTCAGAACCGCCGCCATACCCGACCCGCGTCACATCGCCAATGGCTGGGAGATTCCGACCGAGTCCTACAGCGACCAGCCCTACATCGTGCGGACCGACGACGGGGCCTGGCTGTGCTGCGTCACCACCGGCGCCGGTCACGAGGGCGCTCCGGGCCAGCACGTGGTGAGCCTGCGCAGTACCGACTGCGGGCGCACCTGGAGTCCGCCCGTGGACGTCGAGCCGGTCAACGGACCGGAGGCGTCCTATGCGGTGATGCTCAAGGTGCCTTCCGGGCGCATCTACATCGTCTACAACCACAACACCGACCGGGTGACGGAGGTGGCCTGCCACGACGGCCGGGCGCCGTACCGGCGCGTCGACTCGCTCGGGCACTTCGTCTTCAAGTTCAGCGATGACCACGGGCGGAGCTGGTCGGCGCGGCGCTACGACATACCCGTGCGTCTCTTCGCCTGCGACCGCGAGAATGTCTACGGCGGCGCGCTGTGCTTCTTCTGGAATGTCGGCCGGCCGGTCGTGCACGACGGTGCGGCGTACGTATCGCTGCACAAGGTCGGTCGCATGGGCGAGGGGTTCTTCGCCCAGTCCGAGGGCGTCCTGCTGAAGAGCGACAACCTCCTTACCGAGGCCGATCCCGGCAGGGTGCGCTGGGAGACGCTCCCCGATGGCGACATCGGCCTGCGCACGCCCCCGGGCGGCGGGCCGGTCAGCGAGGAGCAGAGCACCTGCGTCCTGAGCGATGGGGCGTTTCACGTCGTCTACCGCTCCATCGACGGCTACCCGGTGGAGGCCTACAGCCGTGACGGCGGACACACCTGGACCACCCCGCGCTACCGGCGCTACGCCGACGGCCGCCTGATGAAGCACCCGCGGGCGGCGAACTTCGCCTGGCGATGCGAGAACGGTAAGTACCTATACTGGTTCCATAACCACGGCGGCGTCTTCATCGGGAAGCACCCCCGGGCGGCCGGCATCGCCTACGACGACCGCAATCCCGTCTGGCTCTGCGGCGGCGAGGAGGTCGATACGCCCGACGGCCGCGAGATACGCTGGTCCCAGCCGGAGGTCGTGCTCTACGACGACGACACCTACGTCCGCATGAGCTACCCAGACCTGGTCGAGGAGGGCGGCAGGCTCTACCTGACCGAGACCCAGAAGGACATCGCCCGCGTCCACGAGGTCGAGCCGGCCCTGCTGGCGGGCCTCTGGGGCCAGTTCAGCGTGGCCGAGGTCGCCCAGGACGGCCTCCTCCTCGATCTCCCCGGCGATGGCGCCGCGCTGCCGCGCGAGGTCGCGATGCCGGCGCTCCCGGTGTTCCTCGAGCGCGATGGCACGCGCGCCGACTTCGGCACCCGCGACCTGCGCCGCGGCTTCACGGTGGAGGTGCGCTTCGACTTCGCCGACCTCTCACCCGGTCAGCCGCTGCTGGACAGCCGTGACGCGGCCGGACAGGGCCTGGCTGTGCAGACCACCGCCAGGGACACGGTCGAGATCGTCCTGAACGACGGCCGCACCGAGAACCGCTGGGACTGCGATCCGGGGCTGCTGCAGCCCGGCCGGAGCCACCACCTGGTCGCCATCGTCGACGGCGGACCCAAGCTGATCCTATTCGTCGTCGACGGCAGGCTCTGCGACGGCGGCGAGTACCGGCAGTTCGGCTGGGGACGGTTCAGCCCGAACCTGCGCGGGGCCAACGGCGGCCCGGCCCTGCGGCTGTCGACGGCGCTGCGCGGGCTGCGCCTCTACAACCGCGCCCTGCGCGTCTCGGAGGCCATCGGCAACAGCCGGGCGCCATCCCGCCGGCCGCCAACGCCTGCAGGCCCGTCGACGGCGCCGTAGCCGGGCGCCGCGGGCCGGGCGCCACGGCGCCCGCGGCAGGGACGCCGGGGACACCGGGGACACCGGGGACCTGGGCGGCACGAGGATCTGCGGCGAGATCATCCTGGAGTCCCTTGTGTCGCTTGGGTCGCTTTCTGGGCGACACCAGGCCCACGCCCCCTGGGGCACCGGCGCCGGCCACGGCGGCCGGTGCCGGGTCGGCCTTGATTTTGCGGACGTCGGAGGGTACGGTCGGGGGCGTCGGACGGCTCCCTCATGCCCGTCGTCGCGATGTCCGGTTCCAGGCGGGCTGAATCAGCGGGGATCGGGTTGCCTCGTCATCTCGCGGGGAACGATGAACACCACGCGCTCCTTCGACCTGCCGGCTCTCCTTAGCTCCTGGGGTCAGCCTCGTCGTGCCGGCCGCCGGCGTGCGCGGAGCGCCGGGTGTGTGCCGGGAGGCCGCCGCCTGGCGCTGGTGGCCTGCGTCGCGCTCGGGGCGGTCGTCGCCTCTGCGCAGGAGTCACTCTTCCTGACCCGCGATGGTGTGACCGCCTACTCCATCTACACCGGGCCCGACCCGGCGCCCTGCGTCGCCATGGCGGCGGCGGAGCTGCAGCGGGTCGTCCGAATCGCCTCCGGGGCCGCGATTCCTCTGGCCGACACGCCGAAGCCGCCGATGATCTGCCTCGGCGAGAACGACGCGGCCGCGGCCGCGAGAGTCACCCCGGAGGCACTGGCCGACGACGCCTTCCGGATCCTGACTCGAGACGGGAATGTCTACATCCTCGGCAAGGACAGCCGGCGCGGGCAGGTCGGCTGGGGTGGCAGCGAAAGCCGCGGCACGCTCTACGGCGCCTTCGCGTTCCTGGAGCGCGCCGTCGGCGTGCGCTGGCTGATGCCGGGCGAGGACGGCGAGGACATCCCGCGGCAGGCCACGATCCGGTTCGCGCCGCTGACCGTGGTGGAGACCCCGAGCTTCGAGAGCCGTTCTCTCTGGGCGCGCGATGAACCCGAGCGCCGCTGGCAACTCCGTCTGGGCTGCGGCGGCGCACGCGTCCAGCACGGCCACACCTGGGACGCCTTCCCGGCCCGGTCCGTGCTTCGCGCCAACCCCGAGTACCTGGCCCTGCGCGGCGGCCGTCGCATGGCGGTCCCGGCCGACGACACGACGCCCTTCCAGCCGAAGTTCTGCACGACCAACCCGGGCCTGGTCCAGGCCTTCGCGGACGCCCTCATCGCCTGGCTGGACCAGAATCCCACCCAGCGCTTCGTCTCGATGTCGCCCTCGGACGGCGGCGGCTGGTGCGAGTGCCAGGAGTGCAGCGCGTACCGGGTCGAGGCCCCGAGCGACTCCTGGGGTGACTTCGGGGGCTGGGGGCACTCGGTCACGCCGCTGATCCTGAAGTTCTACAACGACGTCGCCCGCATCGTCGGCGCGCGCCACCCCGACCGGTACGTCTGCGGCTATGTCTACTACGACTTCACCCACCCCATCGGTGAGGTCCGGGTGGAGCCGAACGTGGCCCTGATGCTGGCGCCGCTCCAGCAGTACGGCCTCACCCGCTACAAGCCGGAATACCGCGCTGAGTTCGAGCGGCTGTGCGAGGCCTGGGGCAGGGCGAGTACCTTCGTCGGCTACTACGGTGCCTCGACCTGGATGCGCGTCGGCATCGGCGCCCCGCTCGGGCCGTCCCTGCCGTTGCTCAAGCATACCTTCCGGACGATCCGACAGAACGGCTTCAGGGCGGTCTACTACTACAGCCTGCCGTGGGATAGCTGCGGCGTTCATAACTACCTGGCCGCAAAACTGATGTGGAATGCCGATGCGGATGTCGACGGGCTCTTCCACGAGTGGCTCCAGCGCGCCTATGGCCCGGGCGCCGAGCCCATGGCACGGCTGTACGCACTCCTCGACCGCGAGATGGAGGCCTACAAGCAGGCGGCGCCACGGGCGCGGTCGGACTACGAGATGACCTCCGATCTCGCCATGAAGGTCTACCTGAAGCACTTCTGGACCCTGGAAGCGCTCACCGCCGAGGCCCTGGCCAAAGCCGCCACCCCGGCGCAGCGTGCCCGTGTCGAGGCCTTCGGCGACAACCTCGCGATTCTGCATCACGTCCTGCAGGAAGCCGGGATCCTGGAGGGCGCCGAGCGTTCCGTGTTCCGCCGCAACGCCGAGGAGTACCGCGCCTTCCTGGAGGCGAAGAAGGACGCCTCGGCGGTCATGACCATGAGGACGGCCGGTGACCAGGGCGGCATCACCGGGATCTTCGTCCCCGGCGCGCGCACGATGAGCCTGCCGCGCCTCTCACGGGGGACGCCGCCGCCGCGCCTGGATGGCGACCTCGCGGATCCGGCCTGGCGCGCTGCCGCCAGCGCCGAACAGTACGCCGCCGTGGCCGACCGTTTCTCGCGGATCGGCGGCAGCGAACCGGCCGCCAAGCCGACGCGCGTCCTGGCCACCTACGACGACGAGAGCCTCTACGTGTCCTTCCGCTGCACGGATTCAGAGGTGGTGGAGACGGAACGGGCCGCGGATGACCCCGGCATCTACAGCGACGACTGCGTCGAGGTATTCTTCAGTGCGGGCGCCGAGGATCCCCTGGAGTACTGGCACCTCACCGTCAATCCCCTGAACGCGCGCTGGGACGCCTTGACCACGAATCGCACGCAGATGGACGTCACGGCCGGCTTCGCGTGGGAGAGCGCCACGAGCCGCGGCGAGGGCACCTGGGCTGTCGAGATGTGGATACCGTTCAGACTCCTCAGGCTCCCCGGCTCCACCGAGACGATGGCAGGCGCGCCGGTCGGCGCTACCTGGCGCGTCAACCTCACCCGCCAGGACAAGCCCAGCAACGAGAACAGCTCGTGGAGTCCGGTCGAACGGGGATTCATCGACAATCCCTCCGAGTTCGGACGGTGGACCTTCCCGCGCTGATCCGCAGACAGGCGGCGCCTGAGCCGAGACCAGGCTCCCCGGAGACGAAGGCACCATGGCGAGGCCATCCAGGACGGTGATGGAGCCGGCGCGGGAGACTCCCCTCGTGGCCGACGTCGAGGTCGGTGTCGTCGGTGGCGGCACCGCCGGCGTCATGGCGGCCCTGGGCGCCGCCAGGGCGGGTGCCAGAGTGGCGGTTCTCGAGCGGCTCGGGAACCTCGGCGGCATGCTCTCCAGCGGTCTGATGGGGCACTTCGGCAACCGCTTCCGCGACCAGCGCGGCCGCGATATCGTCGCCGGGGCGCCGCGGGAACTCCTCGGACGGATCATCGCCGCCGGCGCGACGCCGTTCGCGACCCTCGACGATGCCCTGAACGCCGACGACATGCTGTTCTACCGGCATGAGCATGCCGGGAACGAGTGCCTGCGCATGCTCGACGAGGCCGGCGTCGGACTCTGGCTGCACGCCTGCTTCGCCGGCGCGGCTCCCGCCCCGGACGGCGGCTACGACCTGGTCTTCGAGAGCAAGGGCGGCCGCCTCGCCATCCGCGCCCGGCAGGTGGTCGACGCCACCGGCGAGGCCGACGTCGCACGCCGCCTCGGCGCGCCGATCCGCGAGGACCTGCGCCGGCGCTACAGTTGGGGCCTCCTCTTCGAGATGGGCCTCGTCGACCTCGAGCGCTATGGCGCCTTCCTCGCGACCTGCAAGCCCGAGTGCCCGGAATGGACGCCCTGGCTGGCCGCCACCCTCGGGCTCTCCGAGGCCGCCCTCGCGCAGGACACGTACTGGGGCGAATGGCTCGACCGGCGGCCCCGCGCCTGGCCCTTCCGGCGCCAGATCATGCGGGCGGTCGACGACGGCGCTCTCGACCTCGTCAGGACGCTGCCCGAGGGCGGCAGCGTCCGCTATGGCTGGGATGGCTTCTGGCCGGAGCCGTGGCATGGGAAGGATGTCGTCCACGCCAATGTCTGCATGGTGACCGGACTCGATCCGTCCAGCGGTCGGCATGTGTCGGTCGCCGAGGCCGGGGCGCGGCGCTACGCCTTTGACTTCGTGCGCTTCCTCAGGGCGTACATTCCCGGCTTTGAGAGGGCCGTCGTCCGCGCCATGAGCGCGCAGACGGTGCCGCGCGGCGGGATCGAGATCGTCGGCGAGGCCGAGGCGGTTCTCCACGGCGCGGGCAGCCCGGCACCGGCCATCTGCCTCTCGGGTTTCGCAGCCGTGGGACTGCCCTTGGGCATGTTCGTCCCGCGGGGCGTCCCCGATCTCCTCGTCGCCGGCCGCTGCGCCGACCACGGCTACGCGTTCAGGCCGAGCGTGTCGTGCATGGCACAGGGATTCTCCTGCGGCGTGATCGCGGCCATGGCGGCCAGGCGCCAGGTGACCCCATCCCGGCTCGATCCGGCGGAGTGGCAGGCGGCCCTGCGGCAGCATGGGGTCCTCCTCGAACCGGGACCGGAAAGCGGCCGCGGCAGACCGCCCCAGCCCCGCCTCCCCGGAGTGCCCTCCCACGACCCGTCAGACGGCGCCCGGCGGGCACGCAAGCTGTCCTGAACGCGACGCGCCGCAGAGCCGGCCTGGCGGTCGACAGGACGGCCGGCGCCTCAGAAAACACCGGTGGCGGCCGGACCGCTGGCCGGGGGCGCTGGCAGGGAATGTCCAGGGGAGGAGGACCCGTCAGGGGCGTACCGGGACATTCCGGCGGTAGGTGACATCGACGAAGCTGGTGGTGCTGCCGGCGGCGGTGCGGAGGCGGTGGATATCGCGGAGGCGGTCGAGGGCCTCCTCCATGCCGACGACCGGCACGACCAGGACGGCGCCGGCGGTGAAGGTGCCGCGGGGGCGCAGGTGCAGCCGGAGGCTGGGGAGCTGGTAGTCGATCTGGATGAGTTCGATGTCGTAGGCCGGCCCGTCGGCGCGTCGCGCCAGGAGACGGAGGAGGCGCACGGCGCCGAGGAGGGCGTCGTCGGTGACGCGCTCGCCGGGGGTGAGCTGGGCGGCCTGGCGAACGGCAGTGATGACCGGCAGGAGGCGTTCCTTGGAGTGGTCGCGCCAGGGCAGGACCATGCCCTCGGCATCGAGCAGGCAGGGCATGGCGGCGCGCACCGCGGCGACGGGTGTGCGTTCGACGACGCGGACCTCGAGGCGGTCGGGGAGGCGGCGCAGGAGTTCGGCGTGGTCGACGACGGGGTCCTGCTCGAGGGTCTCGCGCAGCCGTCGCATGGGCAGTCGCATGAGATTGCTTGTGCCGACGACAGCACCGGCCTGAGCGAGGCGTTCGCGCACCTGGTCCTCGTTGAGGGTATGCTGGCCCTCGAGGGCGACATGGCGCAGGACGAAGTGCGGGTTGGCGCTGAGGAGGATGCGGCTGAGGAGGACGCCGCCGCCCATCACGAGGCCGCCGCCGCAGGCGACGAGGAGGCCCCAGAAGAGCAGCCGCGCGCCCCAGCGCCGCAGACGGCTCCGGGCGTCGGTCTTGAGTTTGGTCTGGCTGATCGGGCGTCGCATGGTCACCGTCACGTCGCAGCCGCGGGGTCATGCCGACAGCGGCCCGGTGGCCGCGGCCTTCCCGCCTGGCGTCGGCATATGTTAGCGCCTCGGCGCGACTCCGGCCAGTGGGCCGGCGCGGATTGGCGGCCTTCCCGGGTGTCTTGGACGGGCCGGTCTTGCCGGGCTACAGTACCGGTTGTTTCGCGATGCGTCCGAGCCGGTACCCATGCCGGCGCCAAACCCCCTCCCGATGCACGAGAGCGAGGCTGACTCGACTATGCCGCCAGCCGCTTTGGAAAAAGTCCTCGAGCGCTTCCAGGACATTCTCGGCGAAGAGAATTTCCGTCTGTCGTTCCTCCATCACCTCCGTTACACCCGCGGCAAAGACTGGCGCAGCGCCACGCCGCAGGACAAGTTCGACTCGCTGGCGCTGGCCGTGCGCGACCGCGTCGTCGAGCACATGATTGCGACGCAGCAGACCTACCTGAGCCAGGACGTCCGCCGCATCTACTACTTCAGCATGGAGTTCCTGGTGGGGCGCCAGCTCCTCACCAACGTGCATAACCTCGGCATTGTCGAGCTGGTCCGCGACGCCCTGCGCCACCTCGGCTGTGAGTTCGAGGAACTCGCCGAACTCGAGCCCGACCCCGCCCTGGGCAACGGCGGCCTCGGCCGCCTGGCGGCGTGCTACCTGGAGTCGCTGGCCAGCCTCGGCTACCCGACCTACGGGTATGGCATCTGCTACGAACTCGGGCTCTTCCGGCAGCGCTTCGAGAAGGGCCGCCAGGTCGAGACGCCGGACGACTGGATGTCGCAGGGCTATCCGTGGCTGCTGCCGCGGCCCGAGCACCGCGTCGAGTGCCCGATCCTCGGGCGCATCACCCACGACGAGAAGGGCGACTTCCGCTACCACCCGCGCTGGGTCGACTATCAGATTGTGCACGGCCAGCCCTGGGATCTGCCGGTGGTCGGCTACGGCGGCCGCACGGTGAATCTCCTGCGGCTGTTCCGGGCCTGCTCGGATGAGCCGCTCGACCTCGACCGCTTCAATCAGGGCGCCTTCGTCGAGGCCCTGCATCGCCGTGTGCTCAGCGAGACCATCTCGCGGGTGCTCTACCCGGTCGACACCACCGACACCGGGCGGCGGCTGCGGCTGCAGCAGGAGTACTTCCTGGTGGCCTGCGGCATCCGCGACATCGTGCGGCGCTACCGGAAGCGCCATGACGACTTCGAGAGTTTCGCCGACAAGGTGGCGATTCAGCTCAACGACACGCACCCGGCCCTGGCCATCGCCGAGCTGCAGCGCTACTTCGTCGATGAGGCCGGCCTGGAGTGGGATGACGCCTGGTCCATCGTGACGCGGACCATCCCGTACACCAACCACACGCTGATGCCGGAGGCCCTCGAGCGCTGGCCGGCGGATCTGTTCCGCGAGACGGTGCCGCGCCACTACCAGGTCCTCGAGGAGATCGAGCGGCGCTTCCTGCGCGACGCCGAGCGTGCCCTGGGCAAGGACTACGCGGCCCTGTCGCGCCTCTCGATCTTCGAGCATGGCCCGCAGGCGCAGGTGCGCATGGCCAACGTGGCGGTCATCGGCAGTCACACGGTCAACGGCGTCGCCGAGATCCACAGCCGGCTCCTGGTCGAGCGGCTCTTCCCCGACTTCGCGCGGCTCTGGCCGGAGAAGTTCACCAATGTCACCAATGGCATCACGCCGCGACGCTGGCTGCTGGCGGCCAACCCCGGGCTGTCGGAGCTGGTGACGGCGCGCCTCGGGCCCGCCTGGATCACCGACCTCGACCAGCTCCGCGGCCTGGAGGCGTCGGCCGGTGATGCCGACCTGGCCACGGCGCTGTGGCAGGTCAAGCGCGCCAACAAGCGCCGCCTGGCTGACCTGGTGGCCCGCGAGACCGGCGTCGAGCTGCCCGAGACCATGCTCTTCGATGTCCAGGCCAAGCGCCTGCACGAGTACAAGCGCCAGCTCCTGAACGCCCTGAACATCGTCGATCTGTATCTGCAGCTCCGCGACGACCCGGCCCTCGACATCACGCCGCGCGCCTGCATCTTCGCGGCCAAGGCGGCGCCCGGCTACTGGATGGCCAAGCTGATCATCCAGTTCATCAATGCCGTGGCCGGGGTGGTCAACGCCGACGTGCGCACCCGCGACCGCCTGCGCGTGGCCTTCATCCCCGACTACCGCGTGACCCTCTCGGAGATCCTCATCCCGGCGGCCGACATCAGCGAGCAGATCTCGCTGGCCGGCACCGAGGCCTCCGGCACCGGCAATATGAAGTTCGCCCTCAACGGCGCCCTGACGCTGGGGACCCTCGATGGCGCCAATATCGAGATCCGCGATGCGGTCGGCGCCGAGAACATGTTCATCTTCGGCCTGACCGTCGAAGGCGTCGACGACCTGCGCCGTTCCGGCTACCGCCCCGCCGAGTACCTCAAGAGCCTGCCGCGTCTCCAGGCCGTCTTCGAAGCCATCGAGGACGACCTCTTCTCGCCGCAGGAACGCGGCCTGTTCCGGCCCCTCGTCGAGGCCCTGCTGACCGGTGGCGACCACTACATGCTCCTGGCCGACTACGCCGCCTACGCCGCGGCGCGGGCGCAGACCGGCGTCGTCTACAACGACACCGCCGCCTGGCACCGCATGGTCGTCCACAACATCGCCGGCATGGGGTTCTTCTCGAGTGATCGCTCGGTGCGCGATTACGCCGAGCGTGTCTGGCATCTCCAGCCCGTCCAGGTCCCGCAGACCCCGAGCTGGGAGTAGCCCGGCCCGGGACCGCCGAGCGTCGCCTCGGCTCGCGCGACCTACGTGCCGCTCTGAGTGGGATGTGGCATGCGCATCCCTGCGCATGTCCTCCGGGGCGGCCCCGTGGTGCAGTTGCGCCGCGGCGTGATGGCTGTACTGTGTGGAGGTGAGCCAGGAGTGGCCGTGGCGGTGCTGGCCGAGAGTCATCCGTGCCGGGTGGCTCGGCGTCAGCCGTTGCGGTCGGGTCGCGGTCGGAGCGATGGAGCCCCCATGAGCGCGTCGGCATCGGCACCCGTCTGTTATCTGAAGATCCGCTACACGGATCGCCCCCACGAGCTGTACCGCATCGACGAGTTCCCCTGCCGCATCGGCCGTTCCGGGGACTGTGACATCACGGTCCAGGAGCCCTCGATCTCGAGCCTGCACGCCGTCCTGGCCCTGACACCCCAGGGTCTCATCCAGGTCGAGGACCAGTGGAGCACCAATGGCATCTACCTCGACCGCCGTCGGGTGACACAGTGCGCCGTCGAAGGCCCCCTGGAGCTGCTCTTCGGCCGGGTGCACATCGATATCGCCCTGCGCGAGGCGGACCTGGCCCGGCGCCCGGCGGCGCCGCGGTCGCCCTCGGCGTCGCCCGCGGCGCCCGCGCCGTCGTCGTCGGGGGAAGCGTCCGAGGCGCCGGCGTCGCCGCACGCGGTGGAGATCAAGGACCCGCCGGCGCGTCCGTCGTCGCCGCGGCCGCGCCGCAGCGAGCGCGCCGAGCCGCCGGTGGCGACCGTCTCACGCCTCGCCGGCAGCGGCCGCCGCGGCATTGTCTGCCCGCACTGCTGGCACCGCTTCGACGTCGAGGAGTTCCTCTTCGTGGCGCGCCACCAGAGCCTGGTCGGCGACCCGGTGCTCGGCGCCGACGCCCAGCAGCGCTTCCTGCCCTCGCGTTTCACCCCCGAGGGCAATGCCGTCGACGCGGCCGGCATGAGCTGCCCGGACATGGCCTGCCCGCGCTGCCACCTGCGCATCCCGCAGGCGGCCAGCGAGATGCCGCCGCTCTTCCTGTCTATCGTCGGCGCTACCGCCAGCGGCAAGTCGTACTTCCTCACCAGCATGACCTGGCGCCTGCGTAATACCCTCAGCCGCGACTTCGCTATCAACTTCACCGACACCGACGCGGTCAACAACCAGATCGTCAACGACTTCGAGGAGACCATCTTCCTGCAGTCCGCCTCCGATGAGCTGGTGGCGCTGCAGAAGACCGAGCTGCAGGGCGAGCTCTACAACCAGGTGCTCCTCGACGGCATGCTGATCAACCTGCCGAAGCCCTTCATGTTCACGGTGACCCCGTCCGAGCACCACCCCCAGTACGAGGAGGTCCGCGCCAAGATGTCGCGGACGCTGGTGCTGTACGACAACGCCGGCGAGCACTTCGAGCCGGGCATGGACTCGGTGGACAACCCGACCACGCAGCACCTCCTGCACTCCGACACCATCTTCTTCCTCTTCGACCCCACCAAGGACGTGCGCTTCCGGGCCCGCCTGAGCAGCGACGACCCGCAGGTGGCCGAGGGCGCCCGCGTGCAGCGCCAGGAGATCATCCTCACCGAGATGATCAACCGCATCAAGAAGTACTCCGGCATGCGCTCCGGCGTCAAGACCGCCAAGACCCTGGTCATCATCGTCAGCAAGTTCGATGTCTGGCGCGACCTCCTCGATGAGGAACTCCCCGACGAGCCCTGGCAGTGGGACACGCGCTGCAATACCTGCGTCCTGGATATCCACCTCCTGCGCCAGGTGTCCTACCAGCTGCGCTGTCTGCTCGAGACCATCTGCCCGGAGATGGTCACGACCGCCGAGTCCTTCGCCGGCGATGTGCTCTATATCCCCAACAGCGCCCTCGGGCACAGCCCCGAACTGAATCCCGACACCGGCATGGTCGGCATCCGTCCGCGCGACGTGAAGCCATTCTGGGTGTCGGTGCCGATGCTCTACTTCTTCTATGAGAAGGGCTTCATACCGGCCCTGCCGGCCTCGCGCCGGCCGCACCGCGAGACCGTCCCGGTGGAGCACAAGATCTCGGGTGACGTGGTGTTCGTGAAGATCCCCGGCCGCGAGAAGCCCCTGCAGGTGCCGGTGTCCTACCTCGGCTGCCGGCTGCGCTGTCCGGGTACGCAGGTGTGGTTTGATATGCCTGTCCGCCGTCGTCAGCAGCGTCAGGGTTAACGTCGTCGGTCTCGGCATGGAGTCGGCAGCACCAGCATGGCTTTGGAACTGATCTACACCTCAGCGGAGCGCGGCCTGCGGCCGGGCACACGCGGCTACTGCACGGTGGCCTACACCCGGGGCATGCTGCCGCAGATGGTCCAGCTCCTCGAGGGCCTCAGTGCCTACAAGGCGCTGTTTCCGGTGCATCACGAGCGCGAGGCCGACAACCCGGTCTCGATCAGCCACTACCGCCCGACCATGGCCGGTCGCAACTGCAGCATCCTGTCGCGGGTCGCGGCGGCGCAGGCCGAGCACACGCAGCGCTCGAACAAGATCGCGCACCACGTCGTCCTGCGCGACGCCGAGTGCCCCGCGGCCGGGCCGGCCTGGCTCGCCGCCCAGGATGGCTTCTTCCGCGACGACTGGAATGAGCCGCCGAGGCTCTTCGACGAGCCCAAGGCCATCCCCGCCGACGGCCCCGCCGAGACCTACGCCCGGCATTGGCATGAACTCACCGGCGACGCCGGCTGGGCCGGCGTCCTGGCCTGGCACTTCCTCAGTCAGAAAACGACGCCGGCCTACCTGCTCTTCACACCTGGCATGGCCCTCCTGCCGCTGATCGCCGAGGCCCTGGCACTGATCCCGCCGCGGCGGCGCTGGGAAGTCACCTTCAACACCTACTTCACGGCCCTGCCGGCCGGGGCCACCTGCGTCTGGCGCTGCTGCGTCCCCGACGCCGATGTGGTGCGCGAGGTGCGCCGCAACCCGCGGGCGCTGGTGATCGACCTGACCGGCCCGCTGCCGCCGGCCGCGGTCAACGACCTGGTCCTCTGCGCCCGCGAAGGTCGGCCCCTGCCGACACCGCCGGCGAAGAGCCCGCCGCCCGGCGCTGCCGGGAATGGCTTCGTGGCCCTGCCCAACCGAACCCGGTCGCGGCTGCTGATGAAGCCGGTCGTCCCCAGGAAAGACCCATGATACCGGAACAGCAGCTCATCCAGCACATCGTCGAGGCGATGGAGAACGGCGCCCTCGAGCGCACCCCCGTCCTCGAGGAGTACGCCGCGCAGTACGCCGAGCTCTGCCTGGACATCGTCACGCGCCTGCAGCGCTGCGCCGACTACCTCGAGC
>JAAYZO010000627.1 GCA_012514865.1 Lentisphaerota bacterium
ACTCGGCCTGTTCCTCGGCCTGGCGCCGGTCGATGTCCTTGATGCGCTGCCAGAGCAGGCTGGCCTCGGCACGGCGCTGCGGGTCGGCCGCCAGGCGTCGCCGTTCTCCCTCGAGGCCGTCGCGCTCGGCCGCCAGGGCGCCGGTGCGCTCCCGCCAGAAGGCCTCGCGGCCGGCGGGCTGGCGCAGGCTCTCGAGGTCGCGGCGGGCCGCGGCGATGCCGGCGCTGATGGCCTCCGCGACGCTGTCGGCGCTGCCCTCCGCCAGACCGAGGCTGTGAGCCAGGTAGGGCGGCAGCCTGACGCGGGTGGCGAGGCCGCGCCAGTGCTCGAAGAAGCGGAAGCGCACCCGCAGCACCGGCTGCACCGGCGCTGTCAGCAGCCCGCCGGCACGCAGGAGTCGCTCGAAGGCGTGCGCCGCCGGCATGTACAGCGAGCCCTGATGCGGCAGCGCCAGCGCCGCCGGCTCGGCGCCGAGGCGGGCCTGCAGGACCAGCAGGAGCGCCTTGCCGGCCAGCGCCACAACCCCGTCGCGCTCCATCGCCTCGACCGGCAGCGCGCCGCCCGCGAGCGCCCAGCGGCGGTCGCCGGCAACCAGGGCGCCATCCTGCAGCGCCGCCGCCGCGCGCACCAGGCGGCCATCACGACGGCAGGTCACAAAGAAGGGCAGCTCGCCCTCGGAGAGCCGCAGCGGGCTCATGCCGACGCCACTCTCGCGGAGGGCCTGGTTGTAGGCCGCGCCGGCGTCGTCGTAGCGCTCCAGGAAGAGGCGCAGGAGCGGGTCGCCGCCGGCCAGGCGGGCCAGGCCGAAGCGCTCCGAGGTCAGGGCCAGGCGACAGGCGCCGCCGAGGGCGTCCTGCAGCCAGGACCGGTACAGCTCACTCAGCGGCGCCGACGGCGCCGCCGCGATGCGGCCCGCGGCGAACGACTCCTGGGCGTCGAACCACGACCCCAGGCGGGCCTGCACGGCCGCCTCCGGAAAGCGCTCCAGGAGGTCCTCGCGGGCATGTCGGAAGAGCGTCATGAGGTGCGGCCCGGCCTCGGCCAGGCTGACATCGCCGATGAGGCGGTGCCAGCGCGGGTCGTCGGCGTAGCTGGAACCCACGAGCTGCCAGTTGTCCGAGGGCGACCAGCGCTCGTAGAGCGCGTCAATCGTGGTCTCCAGGAGCCGCGCCAGGGCGGCCGTGGTGCGCCCGGTGTACGGCTCCAGGACGCGGATGTCCACCGGCAGCCGGCCGAGGAAGTCGTGGGCAAACAGCGCCGCGCCCCAGTCGGAGTGCCCGCCGCGGTAGTAGCGCTCGGTCAGCAGAGCCAGGCCGGACTCGCCGGGTCGGGCCCCCTGGCGGCTGAAGGCGACGTCGATATCCTCGACGCAGTGGACGCCCTGCCAGCCGTGCCGGGCCAGCGCCGCCAGCTTCGGGATGGTGTCCCAGAGCGGGTGGCAGTTCTGGTCGATGCTGACGTAGGTGCTGTCGCTCATGGCGTATTCCCCGGCCGCGGTCCGGCCGCTCAGGCCTGGCCGGCCGCCCGGCAGGTCGTCAGTTCATGGACCAGCTCAGGGCGCAGGATGCCGGTGTAGATGGCCCGGGCGCGGGTCTCCAGACAGACGTCGTAGAGGCCCTTCCGGGGGTCGAGGGTGAACCAGATGCGCAGGGTCTCGCCGCCGCGGACCTCGACCTGGACCGGCTCGTCGCCGGCGCAGTAGGGCGCCGGCCAGCGCTGCTTGATGGCCGCGATGATGGCGGCGGCGGTCGAGCCGGTGCCGCAGGCCAGGGTCTCGGCCTCGACCCCGAATTCGAAGGTCCGCACCCGCAGCCGGCCGACGCCGAGGACCTGGGCGAAGTTGGCATTGACGCCGCCGAGGTCGTGGAAGTCGGGGTGGTGGCGGATGGCGGCGCCGCAGCGGGCGACGTCGACCGTAGCGACATCGCGCACGAAGATGACGGCATGGGGCACGCCGGTGTCGAGGGTATGGACAGTCCAGGTGCGCCCGCAGGCCTTGACCGAGCGATCCAGGACGAGGCCGTGCGGGTTGGGCACGCAGACGCGGATGCGCGAGCAGTCGTGCTCGTTCGGCTGGGCCTGGGCCGTCCCGGCGGCGGTGAGGATGGCCACCTTCGGGCCGGCCACGAGGCCCTCGCTGAGGCACCAGTAGGCGAAACAGGCGGTGCCATTGCCGCAGAGGCGCGCCTCGGAGCCATCCGGCTCGAGGAAACGCGCCACGATATCGACGCCCTGGCCGTTGCCCTGGTCGCCGGCGACGATGACGCCGTCGGCACCGACGCCGAGGCCGCGCCGGCAGATGGCCCGGACGAAGCCGCTCAGGCAGGGCGAGCGCAGCAGCTCGTCGTACTCGCCGCGGGTGTTGTCAATGCAGACGAAGTCATTGCCGCCTGCCGTCATCTTGGTGAATACGACCGTCTTGGGCAAGAGCTTGTCCATGTGCTTCGCCTGCCTTCCCCTTCTTGTGCCCGCCGCCCGCCCCGCGGACAGGCCCCGACGCCCCGATCGGACCGCCATGGCACCGGCCGCCACGCCCCGGCGCCGAGGGGCGGCCCTCAGCCTCAGGCCGGGCTGTTCGAAAGTCTGGTTCTGGCACCCCTCCAGGGTGCACGGCGTGCAATCCGCGTTTCCGGGGGTCGAGCTCTCGCGCGACCCCCGGCTACGATCTGGCACCCCTCCAGGGTGACCGAGTGAGCGCCGCCGCGATCTTCAAACAGCCCTGAGCCTCAGGCCGGGCCGGGCCGCGGCCGGCCACGGTGCCGGCCAGGCGGCCCCCGACGCTGACCACCATGGCGCGGCAAAGCCTGACGTTCAAACAGCACCAGGAAGCGTTCCGGGTCCGCCTCATCGAGGGCCATGGTCAGCTCCTGGGCCATCTCGAAGCCCAGGCGCTCGGCGCAGTCCGCGGCGGCCTGGCGTTCCTGATCGAGGAAGGACGGGCCCTTGAGCATGAGGACAAAGCCGCCCGGGCGGACCAGCGCCTCGGCCTCCTCCAGGACGGCATCGGCCGGCCCGACCGCCCGCGCCGTGACCAGGTCGCACTGCCGCGCCAGGTCCGGGCGGGCATGCGCCGCCTCGCGACCGCGGAACGACGCCGCTTCGGCCTGACGGCATGGCGTCAACGTCACCGCCTCGGCCAGGAAGGCCGCCTTGCGGCCACGGCTGTCGACCAGGACCCAGCGGCGGTCCGGCAGCCAGGTCATCAGCGGCAGGCCCGGGTAGCCGCCGCCGGAACCGAGGTCGAGGCAGAGCGCCCCGGGTTCGGTGAGGTCCTCGACCAGGCCGAGGGCCGTCAGCGAGTCGAAGACGTGGAACTTGAGGTACTCGGCCGGGCTGGTCAGGCGGGTCAGATTCAGCCAGGTGTTGACGCCGACGAGGTGGCTGTAGAGGGCCTCGAGCACCGCATGGTGCGCCGGGGTCACCGGCGCGCCGATGTCGGCACAGGCCTGCTCGAACCACGCCCAGGGCTCGCCCTCGAGGGCCAGCCGCGGGTAGGCCGAAGGCTTCAGCATCTCGGCATCGAGCGGTCGCGGGTTCATGTCGCCGCCTGGTCCAGGGGTGACATGGTATGCAGCACCACCCCCTCGTGCTTTTCCTGGAAGTAGGCCACGCTCCAGGCGTCCGGGAAGAGCAGCACCGGCGCCTCGGCGATATCCTTGGCCAGGGTGACGTTGGTCCCCAGGTAGGCCCCGGCGAGCTTGCTGACGTCGACGGCCGGGTCGACCCAGCGGACCTCGTGGTAGGGCGCCGTCTCGAGGCGCGACTCGGCGCCGTACTCGCTCTCGAGGCGGTAGCGCACCACGTCGAACTGCAGTTGGCCGACGGCGCCGAGGAGGGGCACGCGGCTGGCGCCGTGGTCGATCTGGAAGACCTGGATGACGCCCTCGGCGAGGAGCTGGTCGAGGCCTTCGCGGAACTGCTTGTACTTCGAGGGCGTGGGGTTGTGCAGAAAGGCGAAGACCTCCGGCGCGAAGCGCGGTATCTCGTGGTAGCGCAGGCCGGGCGCGGTCGCGAAGGTGTCGCCGATGCGGAAGCCGCCATGGCTGACCAGGCCGACGATGTCGCCGGCGTAGGCACGCTCGACCGACTCGCGCTCCTGGCCGAAGAGCCGCTGCGGGTAGGCCAGACGCAGAGGACGGCCGTCGCGGGGATTCGGGACGACCATGTCCTTCTCGAAGATGCCGGAGCAGACCCGTATGAAGGCCAGGCTGTCGCGGTGATTCGGGTTCATGTTGGCCTGGACCTTGAAGACAAAACCGGAGAACTCCGGGGCGTCCGGCTCGATGAGGCCCTGCGACGACGGCCGCGGCCGCGGCGGCATGCCATGCCGGACGAAGTACTCGAGGAGGAGCTGCACGCCGAAGTTGTTCATGGCGCTGCCGAAGAACACCGGCGTCAGCTCGCCCTGGTGAATCCGCGCTACATCGAACTCGGCACCGGCACCGGCCAGGAGGTCGAGCTGCTCGAGCCAGGTGCCGTAGCGGTCCGGGTGGATCATGTCGGCGATGCGCGGGTCGGTGGCACCGGTGACCTCGACCATGGCGCGGTTGCTGCCCTTGGCGACACTCTCGAAGAGGTGGAGCTGCTGGGTGACGCGGTCGTAGACGCCGCGGAAGTCCGGGCCGTCGCCGAGGGGCCAGGTCACCGGGAAGGCGTGGATGCCGAGGACATTCTCGAGCTCGTCGACCAGCGCCAGCGGGTCCTTGGCCGGGCGGTCCATCTTGTTAATGTAGGTGAAGATGGGGATGTGCCGCATCCGGCAGATCTCGAAGAGCTTGCGGGTGCGCTCCTCGATGCCCTTGCCGGCGTCGATCACCATCACCACGCTGTCAACCGCCGTCAGCACCCGGTAGGTGTCCTCGCTGAAGTCGCGATGGCCAGGGGTGTCGAGGAGGTTGACGACGTGGCCCTGGTACTCGAACTGCAGGACCGTCGACGACACCGAAATGCCGCGCTCCTGCTCGAGCTTCATCCAGTCCGAGGAGGTGGCACGCTGGTTGCGGCGGGAACGCACCGAGCCGGCGAGCTGCACGGCGCCGCCGTAGAGGAGCAGCTTCTCGGTCAGGGTCGTCTTGCCGGCGTCCGGGTGCGAGATGATGGCAAAGGTGCGCCGACGCTGGATCTCTCGCGTTAACTCTGGATTCATGCGCGTAGGATACTGCTGAAAGGACAGGCCTTGAGGATGCCGACCCGGCGCCGCGAGTCCACGCCGTCGGGAGGGCCGGGTCGAGCCCCGCAGGCGCACCGGGAATATAGCCCCCCGGGGAGCGCCGACAAACCGCCCCCGGCCGCGGGTGCATGACAGGTCTGTCGGCTGGGCGGGACCGGGGAGTTCATCTCGCCTGCAGGTGGTAGTGACACCCGCAGAACAGGTCCCGACAGGGTGCCCAGTC
>JAAYZO010000628.1 GCA_012514865.1 Lentisphaerota bacterium
CTGCAGAGGATCGACTCGCGGCCCGCCAGCAGGCACTCGAGCGAGTCGACGATGTGGCGCGTGGTGTCGTCGCCGACGACCTTCGCCGACGGTGCCGCCACCGTCTCCCAGGGATGCCCCGAGCGCAGCAGCCTGACCTGGCGGTGGTCGACGTCGATCATGCCATCGGAGCCGATGGCGCGAATCACCGCCGGCGCGGCGGTGCCCTGGCCGGTGGTCAGAACTCCGGTGACCTGGTTCGGCCACTTGATGTAGGCCATGCCCGCGGTCTCCAGACGGGCCCCGAAGACCTGGCTGTCATCGACACAGCCGATCTGCCCGAGGACCCAGTCCGGGTCCATGTCCTGGTTGTAGAACAGCATCATGTCGAACCAGTGCGTGCCCCAATCGAAGAGATTCGAGCAGTCCATCTCGAGGCGCTGGAGGGTGCCGATGGCGCCCTCGCAGATGAGGTCGCGGGCCTTGGCGAAGTGCGGCCCGAAGCGGCGCTGGTGGCTGAAGGTCAACGCGACCCCGGCGGCCTGGCAGGCCTCGTGGACGCGGACCGCCTCGCCATACGTCGGCGCCATCGGCTTCTCGGCATTGATCAGCCGCGGCGGCACCGGCGCCTCCAGGCAGGCCAGGATGGCCTCGGCATGCAGAGCCGGCCACAGGCACATCGACACCACGTCGAGGCGCTCCTTGGCCAGCATCTCGCGGTAGTCGGTGTAGATACCCTTGACGCCGTACTGTGCCGCGACCCGCTCGGCCGCCGGGCGATGGCTGTCAGCCACCGCCACAAGCCGCGCCCGGGGTGACTGGCTGTAACCCAGCGCGTGACTCGCACCCCGCCCGCCACAGCCGATGACTCCAACCCGCAAGCTGCCCATGGTCGTCCTCGCTTCCATCGACGGTCCGTCGCGCGACCCCGGCGCCCGGCCGGCGTCGCCGTGGAGGAACGTAGCGCGACCGCAACGCCCTGCCAGCCCGACTCCAGGGCCTTTCAATGGTGTCCCGCACCGCGGCGACCGGGAGAGCGAGTGGCTGCAGACGCGAACGCGTCCACGAGCCGTGTCGGCGTCGTCGCCACCACGACGCGAGGTGTCCTGCAGCCGCCCCGCCGGCGCGCCGCGCGACCGCGTGGGCGCATGACATTCCTGTCGGTGCGAAGCAGGAGAGATGATCCTCTCGCCAAGACGCGAAGGCGCATAGGCGCAAAGGCAGGCGGAGAGGACGTAGAACGGAGGGAAGAGACGCCAGCCGACGATGCCTCCACGTGGGATTTCGGTTCCTCGGGATCGGGATCGCTATCGGGATCGGGATCGCTATCGGGATCGGGATCGACGTCCGGTCCTTTCCTGTCAGAACGGCACTCTTGGCGATTTCGATCCCGATCCCGATCCCGATCCCGATTTGGACTCTCCCAGCTCAGGACTGGGCGCCCTGTCGGGACCTGTTCTATAGGTGTCACTACAACCTGCAGGCGAGATGAATTCCGAGTCCCGCCCAGCCGACAAGCCTGTCATGCACCCGGCCGCGTCGGCGGCTTGCATACCGGCCGGGGCAGGTTCTTAATAGGAGGATACGCACGCCCACGAAGGAAACGCGATGAACAACATCCTGATGATCCACATGGAGAGCTGGGACGGACGCATGCTCGGCTGCCAGGGCTACCACCCGGCCATGGCGCAGGCGACCCCGAACCTCGATGCCCTGGCGCGCCGCGGCACCCGCTTCGCCAATGCCTACTGCACCAACCCGATCTGCTGCCCGTCGCGAGCAAATATGCTCTCGGGAACCTACACCCACGAGTGCGAGAGCTGGAATAACTTCAAGGGCCTCGAGACCGGCATGTGGACCTATGACCGGGGCCTGCGCGCCACGCATGACGTCCGCCTCCTCGGTAAGCATGACGACCACCTCACCGGCCATCACTCGGTGATGAACCGCGTCGCCGACATGCTCGAGGCGCTGAACACCGCCGCCCGGCCGGTGATGGACTGGGACCCGGCCCAGGATATCCGCGTCGCGCCGGGCCGCGAGCGGCGCTGCCACGCCCGGGACTGGCAGATGGCCGACGAGGCGGCCGCCTTCCTGCGCCAGAAGGCCGCCGAGAAAGGGACCGACAGGCGGCCGTTCTTCCTCTGCCTCAACCCCTCATTGGTCCACGCCGCCTTCCATACCAACGAGCACTGGCTGGAGAGGATTCCCGAGGCTCTGATCGACGTCCCGCCCCTCGACACGACCAACCACCCCGCCAATGTCTACCAGCAGAAGTCCAAGGGCTGGCGCCAGGGCTTCGACGACGCGACCGTCCGACGCGTCCGGCGCATCTACTTCGCCATGTGCGCCGAGGCCGACGCCATGATCGGCGAACTCCTGGCGGCGCTGGACGCGTGCGGCCTCGCCGAGACCACGACGGTCATCGTCTCCGGCGACCACGGCGAGCTGGCCATGGAGCACCAGCAGTACTACAAGATGAGCCACTTCGAGGGCTCCGTGCGGGTGCCGCTGATCTTGGCCGGCCCCGGCATCCGCGCCGGGCAGACCATCCAGACGCCGGTCTCGCTCATCGACATGGCGCCCACGATCTGTGAACTGGGCGGCATGCCCATGCGGCCGTGCTTCTCAGGCGAGTCGCTCCTGCCCCTGGCCCGCGGCGAGACCGACCGCAGCCGCGGCTGGGCGCTGGCCATGTACAGCGGCGTCACCTGCAATACCATCTCGTACATGCTGCGCCAGGACGACTGGAAGCTCATCGTCTACGAGGGCTACCCCTCACGGCTGTTCAACCTGACCGACGACCCGCAGGAACTCAACGACCTCGCCGACGCCCAGCCCCAGCGGGTCGAGGCGATGACACGGCTCCTCGATGCCCAGGTGGACCGACCGGAGACCTACCGGCTCTGGGAGGCGTACCGCCGCCATACCTTCGCGCAGTTCCAGCGCCAGGCGAAGCGCGGCCTCTACGTGGATGACACCTACAGCCTGCGCGACCGCCCCTCATCCGACTACCGCGACATCATGAACAACGCCTTCACCGGCTGGGACGACGCCGACGAAGCCCGCGTC
>JAAYZO010000629.1 GCA_012514865.1 Lentisphaerota bacterium
CCTGCTGGCCTCCGTTCCGGCGCCCTGAAGGGGCATAATTCATCAGCCCAGGGCAACGCCCTGGGACATCGGACATGACGCCTTGCAGGCTGAAAGTCTGCGACAGAACCGTGCGCGTCGCACCGCCATGGCCCATCCAAGCGGCCGCGCACCACCGCCCGAACGCGACGGCCCGGTCACCCCAGATCCGGCAGGGCTGTTTGAAGATCGTGGCGGCGCTCACTCGGTCACCCTGGAAGGGTGCCAGATCGTAGCCGGGGGTCGCGCGCAGCCCGACCCCCGGAAACGCCGATTGCACGCCATGCACCCTGGAGGGGTGCCAGAACCGGACTTTCAAACAGCCCTGCAGATCCGGGGCGCCGGGGCGCATTGCCGCGAACACGGGGTATACTATGGGGTTTTCTTGGCGGGAGTGTCTGCGCCGGACGGCGCCGGACCGCTAGCCATCGCATGAGCGCAGAGGCCTGAGTGATATGACCTTGGAAGAGCTGACGACACAAGTGCCGGCCGCGCAGGAGCGGCTGGATCACTTGAGGGGGTTCCTTTGACGTGGCCGGCAAGTCCGAGCGACTCGTCGACCTCGAGGCGCAGATGGCCCGTCCCGACTTCTGGGACCACCGCGAGAAGGCCCAGCAGACGGTCGACCAGGTGCGTTCCCTGCGCAATGTCCTGGATCCCTTCCGGCGCGTGACCGCCATGATGGACGACCTGGCGGTGCTGATGGAGTTCGCCGAGGCCGAGGGCGAGAGCAGCGACTCGCTCGGCGAGGCCGGCCTGCTCTGGGAGCGCCTCGGGCCGGCCTTGGATACCCTCGAGATGAGCAGCTTCCTCTCCGGCAAGATGGACGCCAACAGCGCCTACCTGTCGATCAACGCCGGCGCCGGCGGCACCGAGTCGTGCGACTGGTGCAGCATGCTCATGCGTATGTACACCCACTGGATCGACCGCCGCGGGTTCACCTACGAGATCGTCGATATGCAGCCCGGCGACGAAGCCGGCACCCGCAATGTCACCCTGAACGTCCAGGGCGAGTTCGCCTATGGCTACCTCAAGGCCGAGAAGGGCGTCCACCGCCTGGTGCGTATCTCGCCCTTCGATGCCAACAAGCGCCGCCATACCTCGTTCGCTGCCGTCGATGTGATCCCCGAGATCGACGACACGATCACCATCGAGATCCGCGATGAGGACCTGCGCGTCGATACCTACCGCTCCAGCGGTGCCGGCGGCCAGTACGTCAACCGTACCGACAGCGCCGTGCGCCTGACGCACCTGCCCACCGGCGTGGTGGTCAGTTGCCAGAGCGAGCGTTCACAGCACAAGAACCGCTCCGCGGCGATGAAGATGCTGCGCGCCAGGCTCTACGCCCTCGAGGAAGAAAAACGCCGCCAGGAGCACGCCGCACAGTTCGGCGCCAAGAGCGAGAATGCCTGGGGCAGCCAGATTCGGTCCTACGTGCTGCAGCCTTACCAGATGGTCAAGGACCTGCGCACGGAGGTGGAAACCAGCAATGTCAATGCCGTCCTCGACGGCGACCTCGATGCCTTCATCGAGGCCTACCTGCGCCAGAAACGCGACTGACCGCCGGAGTGGCGGCCGGTCGGGACGGTCACGATCGGACCCTGGACCCTGCAAAGCTGAAGGAAGACGAGCCATGAGTGTTGAGTGCGACGTGAAGCGGGCCATCGATACCGTCCGGGTGCTTTCGGCCGACGGCGTGGAGAAGGCGAAGTCGGGCCACCCGGGCATGCCGATGGGCTGTGCGGACTACGCCTTCACACTCTGGAGCCGCTTCCTGCGCTTCAACCCCGACGACCCGCAGTGGCTCGGCCGCGACCGCTTCGTCCTCTCGGCCGGCCACGGCTCGATGCTCCTCTACAGCCTGCTGCACCTCTTCGGCTACGACCTCGGCCTCGAGGACCTGGCGCAGTTCCGCCAGTGGGGCAGCCGGACGCCCGGCCATCCCGAGTTCGGCCACACGGCCGGCGTCGAGGTGACCACCGGGCCGCTGAGCAGCGGCCTGGCCTCGGGCGTCGGCATGGCCATCGGGCTCAAGCAGCTCGCCGCCCGCCTCGATAACCAGGACCTCTTCGACCAGCGCGTCTTCGTGGTCTCCGGCGACGGCTGCATGATGGAGGGCACCAGCCACGAGGCCTGCGCCCTGGCCGGCCACCAGAAGCTCGATAACCTCGTCCTCTTCTACGACGATAACGGCATCACCATCGAGGGCTCCACCAGCCTGGCCTTCTCCGAAGACGTCGGCCAGCGCTTCGCGGCCTACGGCTGGCACGTCATCCGCATCAACGGCCAGGACGTCGGCCAGATCAATCGCGCCCTGACCGAGGCCCTCGCCACCCGCGGCAAGCCGGTCATCATCATCGGCAAGACCACCATCGCCCTCGGCGCACCGAACCTCCAGGGCTCCGCCGAGGCCCACGGCGCACCCCTCGGCGCCGAGGAACTCGCCGCCACCAAGAAGGCCCTCGGCTTCGACCCCGCGCGCTCGTTCGTCGTCCCGGACGAGGTCCGCGCCCTCTGCGCCGGCATCGTCACCGAGAAGAAGGCCGCCGCGCAGACCTGGGACCGCCGCCTGGCCTCGTGGCAGTCGGCCCGCCCCGAGGGCGCCGCGCTGCTCGAGGCGCTCAGCCAGCGCCGTGTGCCGTCGGACATCCTGCCGCAGCTCCTGGCGGCCGTGCCGGCGAAGGAGACCGCCACCCGCAACTCCGGCGGCGTCATCATGCAGCGCGCTGCCCAGCTCGTGCCGGCACTGGTCGGCGGCGCCGCTGACCTGAACCCCAGCACCAAGACCTACCTCGAGAAACTCGGCGACTTCAACCCCCAGGACCGCGCCGGCCGTAATATCCACTACGGCGTGCGCGAGCTCGGCATGGGGCTGTGCAGCAACGGCCTGGCCCTCCTCGGCACCGCCATCCCGTTCTGCTCGACCTTCGCGGTGTTCTCCGACTACATGAAGCCGGCCCTCCGCCTGGCCGCCATCCAGAAGCTGCACGAGGTCTTTGTCTTCACCCACGACTCGATCTTCGTCGGCGAAGACGGCCCGACGCACCAGCCGATCGAGCAGCTCGCCATGCTGCGCAGCCTGCCGGGCGTGATCACCCTGCGCCCGGCCGAGTCGCATGAGGTCGCCCACGCCTGGGCCGCCGCCCTCCAGGCCAAGGGCCCGGTGGCGATCTTCCTGACCCGCCAGAACGTCGCCAACTTCACCCCCGACCAGGTCGCCCGCATCGACCTCGCCAAGGGCGCCTACGTCCTCTCCGATGACGCCGGCTTCGAGGTCGTCCTCATCGCCACCGGCTCGGAAGTTCCCGAGGCCCTCGTCGCCGCTCAGACCCTGCGCCAGGAAGGCCGCAAGGTCCGCGTCGTCTCGATGCCGAGCTGGGAACTCTTCGAGGCCCAGAGCGCGGCCTACAAGGAGTCGGTCCTGCCGGCTGCCTGCCGCCGCCGCGTCACGGTCGAGGCGGGCTCGACCTTCGGCTGGGAGCGCTACGCCGGCCCGGAAGGCCTCATGATCGGCCTCAACCGCTTCGGCGACTCGGCACCCTACAAGAAGCTCGCCGATGAGTACGGCTTCACCGCCGCGCGCATCGCCGCCAAGGTGAAGGCCTACCTGGCCTGAGCCTGTCTGGATAGCGCGAACGCATCACTCAGGCGGCCGCCGGCGATCCACACCGGCGGCCGCCTGAGTCGTTCCCGGGCATGGCGAAGGCCCATGGCGTGTGCTATGGTGACGCGTTCCCGCGTGGCCTCGCCGATGGCCCCCCGAAAGGTGTTTTCACTCAGGTCATGGAGCCTGCTGCAACATGAAACTCTCGACCCGCATCGCTCTTCTTGCCGCCGCTCTGGCTCTCGCCGGCGCGGTGTCGTTTGCGGCCAGTCCGGGTGACGCGGTGGTGGCGGTGGTCGAGGGCGAGGTGATCACGGTTCACGACGTCCACGAGTACACAGCCCAGGAAGAGCTTCGCCTGAAGTCGCTGTTGCCGACCGGGGATCAGCGCCAGCAGATCGCCGAGCTGCGGCGTATGGCGGTGCGTCGGCTGATCGACCGCGAGCTGGTCTATGC
>JAAYZO010000630.1 GCA_012514865.1 Lentisphaerota bacterium
CGTCCATCTGCAAACCTCCTGTATGGTCACAGATAGTGTAGCCGTAATGACTGGGACTGTCAAGGTATTTGGTTAGCGCTTATGGGGCGTTGCCCTGGGCTGATGAATGATGCCCTTTCAGGGCGCCGGACCGGAGGTTCACAGAACAACGCCACGGCTGCGGGGCGGCTGTAGCGGCGGCTGTCCCCAGCCGCTCCCCTGGGACCGCCGAGCGTCGGCTCGGCATCTCCCGGGCGCCGTTCCCCGGCGCCCGTGGTCGCGCTCGGCTCGCGCGACCTACTCCGGAATCGCGTCGGGCGAGTAGGCGCCACGAGCCGAATGGCGCTTCTTGCTGCGAGGTCCATGGCCGGCGCCGCGGACCCACTCGCCGGTCGCCGTCTGGGGTATCGCTGCGGCCCATCCGGAGCAGATCCCCCGAATTCCCATGAATTCACGTCTCGAACGCCTTGCCACCCTCGCGGCCTGGGCCTACCTGGTCCTGCTGCCGCTGAATCTGCGCGTGCATGGCCCGCTCGTCCTGCACGACCTCCTGGCGCCCGTCTTTCTGGCGGCCGTGCTGTGGCGCGCCGACTGGCGGCGCTGGTGGCGCCGGCCGGACGCGGCCCTGGCCGGCTGGGTCGTCCTGGCGGCGGTGGTGACGCTCCTTCGACCGGGCCGTCTCGAGCTGTACGAACTGGCGATCGCGGCCTACATGGCGCTGCTCTACGCCTTCTTCAGCCGCACCTGCCTGACGGCCGGAGCGGGCCTCGGGCGTTACGCCGTCGCGGTGGTCCTGAGCTTCTGGGCTGTCGGCCTGGGGCAGGTCCTTCTCGGCCGGATCGACACCCATGGCGCCTATGTCGGCAGCGCCCTCGGCTTCCTGTCGCGGCGTTTCGGCTACACTTTCGCCAACCCGAACCTCTTCGGGTCCTTCGCGGCGCTGCCCCTGGCCGCGGCCCTGCTGGCCTTCTTCCGCGCCCACGGGGCATCGCCCTCCGGCCCGGCCGGTGGGTGCGGCGGCACGGCCGGGTGCGGCGGCCGCGGGGCAGGGCGCCTGTGGCGCCTGGCCCTGGCCGCGGCCGCCTTCGGGGTGCCGCTCGTTCTCAGCGCCAGCCGCCACCTGGTCCTCAGCCTCGGCCTGATCTGCGGCGCCTGGCCGTGGCTCCTCGGGGTGTCGCGGCGACGCCTGGCCCTGGCCGCGTCCTGGGGCGTCTTCCTCCTCCTGGCGGCGCTGCTCACCCTGACCATCCTGGTGCCCTTCTTCCCCTTGACGACCGCCTTCCCCTACATCAACGCCCGCTCCCCGGGCATGTACCTGATCCACCAGGACGCCTACCGGCGCATGGTCCTCGACAGTCCCGGCAGCCTGCTCCTCGGGATCGGGCCGAGGGCCGTCCGCGAGCGCTACCCAGCCGCGGTCGATCCGGCGATGGCCGAGCGCGTCCTGCGCGAGTACCGCATGAGCGACGCCCTCCTGCCGAGCTTCCTCGAGTACATGGACGCGCACAACGAGTACCTCAATCAGGCGGCCGCCTTCGGGCTGCCCGCGCTCCTCTGCCTGGCGGCCTTCCTCATCGGTCTGGCCGTGACCGCGGCGCGGCGCCAGGGCCCCCTCGGGCCGCTGCTGGCCTTCTATGTCGCCGGCCTGGCCTTCGCCTGCCTCTGGGATGACCTCCTCAGCAAACGCTGGATCTGGGTGACCCTCGGCCTGCTCGCCGCGGCCGCGACGGCCCGACCGGCAGCCCAGGACACGGCGACACCCCGCGCCGCCGAGGCGGCCCCATGAGCCTCTCCTACAGCGTCATCACCATCGCGCGCAATGCCGGCAGCACCATCGCCGACACCCTCGAGTCGGTGCTGTCGCAGACACCGCCGCCGAGCCAGTACCTCCTCATCGACGGCGGCTCCGAGGACGGTACCCTGGCCCGCATCGACGCCGCCCGCCGCCGCGCCCCCGCCGACACCGCCGTCGTCGTCCAGGCCCAGGCGGCCTGCGCCCCCGGCGCCGCCGGCATCCCGTCGGCATGGAACCAGGCCCTGCGACAGGCCACCGGCGACATCATCTTCATCCTCAATGCCGACGACTGGTACGAGCCCGACGCCGCCCGGCGCGTCCTCGCGGCCTTCGCCGCCGCTCCGGACACCGACGTCGTCGTCACCCCCATCCAGTACCGGCAGGCGCCCGGCGGGGCCGTCCTGCGCTGCCAGCGCCCGCGCCGTCTGCGCTGGCTGCCCCTGCTCATGCCCCTGCCGCACCCCGGCTGCTTTGTCCGCCGCAGCCTCTACGATCGCCTTGGGCTCTACGACGAGCGCTACGCGGTCAGCGCCGACTACGACTTCGTCTACCGCGCCGCCCGTGCCGGCGCCGTTTTTACGACTCTCGACGAGGCCGTGGTCTCGATGCGCCCCGGCGGCTTCGCCCGGCAGCGCCTGTCGCTGGCGCGCCGTGAGACCTTCGCCATTGCCCGCCGCCACGGCGCCGGCCTCGTCGCCCCCGGCGCCGCCTTCCTGGCCCGCTGGCTCCTGAACCGCTGATCACCTCCGCAAGGCTCGACTCGACCATGTGTGGCATTGCCGGACTCTTCGAAACACGCCGTCTGATCCCGCCGGACCCCGCCTGCCTGTCGGCCATGGCCGCGGCCATCGCGCACCGCGGTCCGGACGACGAGGGCGTCCACTGCGGCGACCACTGGGGGCTCGCCAACCGCCGCCTCGCCATCATCGGCGTGGCCTCCGGTCACCAGCCCCTGAGCAACGAGGACGGCCGCGTCTGGGTGACCTTCAACGGCGAGATCTACAACCACCGCGACCTCCGACAGGAGCTCCAGGCCAAGGGCCACCGCTTCTCCACCGCCTCCGACACCGAGGTCCTCGTCCACCTCTATGAAGAGGTCGGCGAGAGCCTGGTCGACTCCCTGCGCGGCATGTTCGCCTTCGCCCTCGTCGACACGGCCTCACGCCGCCTGCTCCTGGCCCGCGACCGCCTCGGCCAGAAGCCGCTGTTCTACGCCATCAGCGCCGCCGGCGCCGTCGCCTTCGCCAGCGAGCTAGGTGCCCTCCGGCGCGCCCCCGGCCTGCCGCGCCGGATCGACCTGCAGGCCCTCAACGACTACACCGCGCTGGGCTACATCCCGGCGCCGCGCACCATCTACGATGGCATCTGCAAGCTCCCGCCCGCCAGCGTCCTGAGCGTCGGCTTCGGCGACAGCGCGGCGTCGCTCCGGCGTTACTGGCGGCCGCAGTTCGAGCCCAAGACGCGCCTCGGCTTCGCCGACGCCGCCGCGCAGACCCGCGAGCTGCTCGAGACCGCCGTCCGGCGCCGCCTCGAGTCGGAGGTCCCCCTCGGGGCCTTCCTCAGCGGCGGCCTCGACTCGACCGCCATCACCGCCCTCATGCAGCGCCAGGTCGCGACCCCCGTGCAGGCTTTCACCATCGGCTTCGCCGAGCCGCGCTACGACGAGCGCTCCTACGCCGCCCTGGCCGCGGCGCATCTGGGCGTGGTGCAGGAGACGCAGGTGGCCGAGCCCCGCGACATGGGCCTCCTGCAGGACCTCGTGCGGCACTGCGGCGAGCCCTTCTGCGATGCCTCCATCCTGCCCACGGCGCTCCTCTCGCGCTTCACCCGCAGCCGTGTCACCGTCGCCCTCAGCGGCGATGGCGGCGACGAGCTCTTCGGCGGCTACCAACGCTACCAGGTCATGGCCCTGCACCGCCTCCTGCGCGGCCTGCCCACCAGCGCCCGCGCCACCGCCGCGCGGGCCATCCTGGCGGTCCTTCCCGAGGGCCGCGCCCAGCGCACCCGCCTCGTCACCCTGCGCCGTCTCGTCGCCGCCCTCGGCGCGCCGCCCCTCGAGGCCTACATCGACTTCCAGGGCATCTTCAGCCGCGCCGCCCGCGCCGAGCTGCTCACCGCCACCGCCCGCGAGGGCAGCCGCGACCGCCTCGAGGCATGGAAGGACATCCTCCGACAGGGCACCGCCCGCGATGCCGTCGAGCGCTGCATGGAACTCGATACGCTCGAGTACCTCCCCGGCGACGTCTTGACCAAGGTCGATATCGCCAGTATGATGGCCTCGCTTGAGGTGCGCTCGCCCTTCCTGGACCACGACCTCGTCGACTTCGTCGCGGCTCTGCCGCGCGCCTACAAGGTCGGCCTGCGCCAGCGCAAGCGCCTCCTGACCGCCGCCGTCGGCGATCTGGTGCCGCCCGCGATCGCCCGACGGCCCAAGCGCGGCTTCGGGGTGCCGCTCTCGGAGTGGCTGCGAGGCGACCTCGCCGGCACCGTCCGCGAGATGGTCCTCTGGCAGAAGGACTGGGATAGCGAAGGCTTCTTCGAGCCGGCGGCGCTGCGACGCATCGCCGAAGAGCACCTCAACGGCCAGCGCGATCACAGCTTCCAGCTCTGGTCGCTGCTCTGTTACCGTCTCTGGATCGAAGGCGTCCACCGTAACGCGGACTGATGGAATCACACTCACTCAACGTC
>JAAYZO010000631.1 GCA_012514865.1 Lentisphaerota bacterium
AGAAAGCGCAGAAGAACTCCGGCTACATGGTGGGCGGTACCTCGCCCTTTGGCACCCGCATGGCGTTGCCGGTGTATGTCGAGCGTTCGGTCCTGTCGCTGCCGCGGATCTTCATCAACGGCGGCCACCGCGGCTTCATCCTGGAGATGGACCCGGCCGACCTCGTGCGCGTCCTGGCGCCGACGCCGGTGGAGGTTGCGACCCTGCCGACCTGAACACACCCTAGGGTGCGCGCACCATGAGGTGAGTGCAGGTCTATCGGATCTTGCTCGACGGGCCGGCAACGGCCCGTCGAGGACGGTCCGTCAGAGGCCGGCGCGCAGGCGGTCCCAGTGTTCCTCCAGCCAGACGAGCGGCTCGGCGACCGGCCCCAGGGCGAAGTCGAGGCGTTCGGCGGCGGGGACCTTCGCCATGCCCTCGACCCGTATCGACAGCCAGCGTGCCGCCAGGGCCATGGGGATGGCGTCGAGGTCGCGGTCTTCAAGCGGCGTGTCGTCCTGGTAGCTCTGCAGCCAGGCGAGCAGGCGCGGCCGGTGCAGCTCGACCGGCTCGGTCAGCGAGCGTATATCGGCCGGTCGCAGTGGGGTGCGGCGTTCGCCGGCGATGAAGAAGAGCCCATCGGCGAGGTCGCGGACGCGGGCGGCCCAGCGGGCCCAGTCGAAGTCGAAGATGCCGTTGACGCGGCCCTCGAGGAAGAGGATGTTGGCGAGGGTGAAATCGCCGTGGGTGAGGGTCTGCGGCAGGGCCGCGTAGGCCGCATCGTCGAACTCGCGATGCAGCCGTTTCAGCCAGCGCTGTGCGGTCGCGAGGCCGTTGGCGAAGGCCTCAACGCCGGGGCTGTCGGCGAGGCGGTCGTAGATCTGGGTGAGGAGTGCCGGCGACTCCATGCGTGTCGAGGCCGTATCGATGCCGAGGGTGCGGTACTGCGCCACCGGCGGCAGGGTCTGTGCCAGGGCGAAGTCACGCCCGGCGCGGTGGAAGGCCGCCAGGGCCCGCGCCGCGGCGCGGATTTCCGGGAGGCCGGCGTGGGTCAGGGGCTGGCCGGGGACGATGGCGTAGAGCTCGAGGGCGAGGTCGCCGACGCGGGTGCAGGTAGCGCCGTCGCGGGTGGCGATCGGCGCAGCGGTGGGTATGCCGGCGGCGAGGAGGTGCCGGCGCAGGGCGTGGTCGAAGGCCACCAGCTCCGGCGCGGCCGTGCGGCTGCCGCGGGTGCGCAGGAGGTAGGTCCCGGCGGCGGTGACGACGCGCCAGGTCTTGGCGGCGGTGCCGCTGTGGTGGGCGACGGCGTGCAGGGCGCCGAGGTCGTAGGCCCGCAGGGCGGCCTCGATGATCTCTTGGGACATGGCTCAGGATTCCTTCCGGTACTATGGCGCGGCCCGGAGCGGCGGCCAGCACAGCGCCGGCCCGGCCTCGTCCGCCCGGGCGGCGCCGGCGGTGGCGCCGGCCGTGAGGCCGGCGAGGAGGGCCTGTCCACAGGGCACGCGCGTCGTCATCGGTGGTCCTCCGTGTCGGGGGATGCGCCCCGTCCTGCCCCGCCTCTCACACGTCCGTGCCGTCGTCCTCGGCGGCGCCTTCGGGCGGCTCGGTGTTGACGAGGGCGCCGGCGAGGGCCTCGGCGCAGTAGCGGCAGCTCATGCAGTCGCCGTCGCAGGTGCTCGTCTGCTCGAACCAGTCCGCCGGCAGGGCAGTGCTGTCGATGACATGGGGCGCGAGGGCGGGTCCGAAGCCGGGCTCGAAGAGGTCGAGGAGGTTGCCGCGGTAGCGGCCGCTGGCGTAGGCATGGATGACCAGTCGCGGGTTGGCGTGCATGCGCGTCGCCAGTTTGACGATATCGACCAGGCCCTCGTAGCGGGCAACGTCCTCGGGCCGGACCCAGGTGGACTGCAGGAGTGCCGGCCAGTTCTCGCGCTGGCGGCAGAGGTTCCAGCAGACGTGCGGGGTCCAGCCCGGGATGTTGGCCGTCTCGTCGATCTCCTGGTCATGGGCGACCATGTTGTCGTGGAAGGTCTGTCCCGGGCAGTACCGCAGGCAGCCGCTGTTGGCGAGCATGACCAGGGTCTTGTTCTGGCTGTCGGCCCAGCGCCGCAGCCGGGCCACGGCCGTGAGGCGGCGCTGGATGTCGCGCTGGATGCAGTAGCTGGTGAAGAGCCCGGCGACGTACTGCATGGCGGTCGGCGTGCCGATGCGCATGTTGACCGAGGCGCGGACATCGATGTCGGGGAAGTGCCGGCGGATGGTCCGGGCGATGGCCAGGGAGGAGGTGGTAACCGTATCGACGCCGCCGATGGCGTCCTGGAGGTGCGCCAGGAGGGACCCGACCTGGTTCTCGAGGAAGAGGCTGACGGCCTTGCCGCCGTAGCAGTTGGCATTGAGGAGGAGGTCGAGCTTGAGGCCCATGTCGCGCAGGGCGGCGAGGTCGGCCTCGAGGCGGGCCTGGGCGGTCCAGTCGGTCAGGCCGCGGGATTCGTTGAGGGAGGCCCGTCCCGAGGGCATGTGCACCCAGGGGAAGTAGACCTCGACGAGGTGCTCACGGTAGTCCCGGACGATCTCGGGGAAGCTCTCGCCCGACGGGCCGCTGCTTTGGTAGCCGACTGCGAATTTCACCATGGACCTCATCGCTGGCGCGGGCTTGAGGCGGGGGGGCGTCCGGGGGCACCGCCCATGCCGCGGCCTATCTTAGCCTGGATTGTTCGCGAAGCACGGATGCTTCGCTCACAATCCACTTGCGCCGCATCGCACTGCGGCGCAAGTTTCGACGCGCGGCGCCTGCGGCGCGGGACACGCAGGCCCGCGGCGCCGTCCGTGGACCTCCCGGGCGACGGTCCGCGGCGCCCGGGAGACGGCTGGCGTAGCGCGCCGGGCGGGTTCGCGGCATGGCGGCGCCTGCGGCGCCGAACCGCGGGGCCTCCTCGGCTCGGCGCGGCCACAGGTGTCAGCGCCTGCCGGTGAAGCGCACGATCGCGACGCCGTGGTGGTTGAGTGTCAGGGTGAGGGCCTTGCCGTCGAAGCGCACCGCCTCGATGCCGTAGTCGCCGATCTCGACCGGGATGCGTGCGCGGTTCTTCTCGGCGAAGAGCCGATCGTAGTCGGGGTCGGGCGCGGTGAGCATCTCTTCGGCCTGGCTCCAGGCGGCGAGGCCGAAGGCGGCCGGGTCGAGGCGGACCTCGACCTCCTGATCGCGGTGCTCATGGGCGATGTGGGCGATCACGGCCAGGACCTGCGGGCGCTCGCGGTCGCGGTAGAGCGAGACGTAGATGTCCTCGCCGCGGGCGACCTGGACCGCCTTCTGGTTGCGCCAGTAGGGCATGAACTCGGCCTGCGGCACGCCGAAGTCCTCGTAGATGCGCACGATCTTGTCAAACCAGCCGTAGTGCTGTCGTGACGGGCTGGCGATGGTGTTGTGGACGAGGGTGCCGGCCAGAGCGGCGCGGGTCATGCGGAAGCGGTAGCGCTCCGGGTCCTCCTTGCCGCCGCCGAACTGCTTGAGGAGCGGGTCGGTCGGGACATAGACACTGGAGGTGATGCCGAAGGGCAGGCTGGAGTGCTCCATGGCGAAATCCAGGAGGCTGTAGGTATCCTGGAGGTCCTTGCCGTCGTGGAAGGTCGGCGAGCTCATCTGGCGAAGGCCCTCGCCGTTGAAGA
>JAAYZO010000632.1 GCA_012514865.1 Lentisphaerota bacterium
CGTCTATGCGCTTGACTGCCGGGTCGTGGCAGGACGCCGCGACCAGTGCCTCGGGGTCGTCTACAGCCGGTCCGGATGCACCGTCGAAAAGGTAGCCCGGCAGAAGCTCGATCATGGGGTCGGCGGTGGGCGTGCCAGGCCACGACCGCCAGTACGGCCCCTCGGCGGCCAGGAGCGGCCATCCTGGCAGATGGTGTCGCACCCACCGCCAGACGCGCCATAGCTCCGTCTGGCCTTTCGCCCGGCGACGCACCTGTCTGGCCCACGCGTGCGGGTAGTGCTCCAGCGGTACCGGCTCGAGCGGGTACAGGTTCAGCGGCTCCGGCGGCGGCAACAGGCTCATATCGTTTAGCGGGTCACTCATGGGTCAGGGGTGGCGCCCGACCCGGCCGGAGAAGGAGGAGGGAAGAGAACCGGGCCGGGCGCCAAAGGGGTTACTCGCTCAGCCATTCGACGGGTACCGAGCACCCGTCACCGATACAGGTCGCATCGTCGCCCTGGGCCACGACGGTCGTTTGCCTGCCGTCCGTGCCCTGGATGACGGCCTCGACGACGCGCCCGGCGATTCCGACGGCGGTCAGCGGCTTTGCCGCGATGACCTTGCCCACGAGTTCACCGGCCGCTGTCGTCACCTTGACCAGCCCTCCGGCCACGGCCTCGGCACGGATGGCAAACGCGGCGCCCCTGGCGGTGGCGAGCTGTGCCATGCCCGCGTAGATGGCCGTACGTTCTTTGGCCGCGGCCTCGCGGGCGGCGGCGACGTGCGAGGTCATACCGGCGCTGGCCAGGCCCTTCACGCGCAACCGAAGCGGGACCGGCGTGCTGTCGAGGTGCTTCAGATGGTCGGGCAGGTCGGGCAGGTACGAGCGGCCACCGATCTCGTAGTCGATTTCCTCGGCGCCGGCAAGCGCCTCAAGGCCCTGAAGGCTGTTGAGCTTCGCGACGATTTTCGTGCTGCACCTCAGCGGCTCTTTGCTGACGGGGTGGTAGACGACGTTGCCGCCGCTGTCATAGACATAGCCATGGTGGTCGAGGTAGATGACACTCCCGGACTCCGGCGAGGATTCCAGCGCCGTGGCGAGTACCTGGGCATCAACCGACAGGCCCTGCATCAGCACGGCCCGGCTGTCGGCATTGACCACGACGGGCGTTTTCTGGTCGCTGGGGACCCCGGCCGCCGGGTTTGCCGTCCGGCACCCGGTGAGCACCGACGCCACGACCACGGCCACGAGGGCCACCGCGAGCCACAGACTCATTCGTCTCATTGTCCTACTCCTTTGGGTTGCCCCGGCGCTGTATTGGCCGGGATGATTCCGTGTCATGTCACGATCGCCACCGTCGGAACCGGCGCCGCGCCGTCTACGGCTGTCCATCCCGTCGTAGGCGGAACGGCCTGGCCGCTGGAGCCGACGGCGCCATAGAGGATTGACGACTCGGTGAAGATGCACCATCCTGGGACGAGCGGGTTGTCCCATATCAGGTAGTCTGGATCGTCCGCCTTCGCGTAGGCGAACGCCTCGCCGATCTCGAAGTACAGGTAGGTGCCATTGGCGCCAGCCGTTCCGGCGCCGGCGACCACGATACTGCCGACGGGATACTGGATGCCGACGCGCAGCCCAACCTGCCCCAGCGGGAAGCACGTCGCGCCGCCGAAGCCGACAGCGTCGTCGGCAACCCCGAGCGGGATTCGTGGCGGCACTGGATTTTGGCTGGCGGATGGCATAGTCTAGACGGCCCTCGCGTAGATCCCGGAGGCGTCCCAGTTGTCGGACGCGAACGCGGCGCGCAGGCGGACCTTGCCAGACGTCGCGTCGTAATCGGTGTAGATGTCCCCGGCGCCAGGCGTCGCCTCCCACGTCACGTCTGAGCAGTCGCCGATCTGCGTCGTGTGCTGGACCGCGAGCTGCACCGGAGATGCCGAATAGTCGCCGCCGCCGCCGTCGATCGGAAGCCACGCGACCAGCGCCTCGAACGCGATCATGGCGGCGCCCTTGCCGACCTGGCCGGTGACGCGCCAGACCGCGCGCGCGTCCAGTGGCGCGGTCCACTCAACGAGAGTCTCGGTCCCGGTGTCAAGATCCGGCGCCGTCCAAGTCTGGAAGCCCGTGCCGTCGGTGCCAGGCGTGGCCATGAGTGCCCAATCGGCCGTCGACGCGGTGACGTCCGGCTCGCTGGCGGTGGAGTTCTGCAGGGCGAGGAAGTAGCCGCCCCCGTGGCTCACCGTCTGGCCGGTCGTGTAGGCGGTGGCGGCACTCCATGCGCCCTGGTAGGTCGTGGCGAGGACCTGCAGGACCTCGGTAGCAGTGAGGTAGGTGGGCGCCGCCGGCGGCGGCGTGCCGGCCGCGCCGGTGTCGATCTGCGGCACCAGCCGGATGGGTATCTGCGCCAGGGTCTGCGGTACTGCCCCGGTCGCATCGAGCCACGAGAACTCGAGCCAGATGTCGACAAACGCGGCCGTCCCGAGCGCGCTCGTCAGCGCGGCGGTGGCGAAGGACACCAGCCACGTCACCTTGCCGGTGGCGAGGTCCTCCCACGCCGTGGCGTTGCCGCCGTTGTAAGAGTCCTGGAAGGTCAGCGTGGTTGTGTCGCTGGCCAGGCGGTCCTTCTTGACGTGCGCCCGCAACGCGGTGGCACCGGTCAGATCGAGGTCGGAGAGGTTCGCCGCGAGGGCCTCGCGGAAGTGCCCGATGAGCAGGACCGTATCGCCGATGGCGACCTCGGGCAGCTCCACCGGCGAGCCGGCGAGGTCTGTATACCGGCCGCTGGTGGTGTCTACGATGAATCCGAGCTTCCGCATGCGTGCTAACCTCCGCTGTAGAGACACTGTCGCATGCGGCGGAGCGGCGTGGCTACAGCCGCGGCCGGAATGCGTCTATGGGCTAGACGGATTGGACCGCCGCGACCATCGCGGGCCACAATTCCTGCGCCGTCTGCATTGTTCCGGCGTGGTAGATCACCCGGTCCCACGCGGTACGGAGCGCCATGCCGTGGCGCATGAGCGCCAGATCGTGCGAGGCGTCGCCGGTCATGGCGCCCTCAATTGCCGCCGCGACTCCCTGATAGCTCCAATCAGTGATGGCCACGCCGGCGGCCGCTACCTCGCCGACGCGGGCGAGGACCGCCTGCACGGCCTCCACGGCGTCGGGATTGGCGAGGACTTCTGCGGCCCGCGCCGCGAGGATTACGGCGGGGTTCGGCGGAGGCTCCGGCGGCGGCGCGGTGTACGGCACGCACCCGAGCGCGGCCCATGCGGCGGCGCTCATTCGGGCGTGCGTCTGCACGCCGCCGACGACCGCGCCGGGGCGGTGGACGGTGCCGGTGTAGGTGTGGATGTACTCGCTCATAGCGCCTCCATGGCGTCCGATACAGACGCCGCCTCCTCTGGTGTCAGCGTGCGGGACCAGACGGCCATTGCCACCACAGAGCCTACGAGGCAGTACATCTCTGGTGCGTTGATCCTACCGATGGCAATCGTGTTGCCATTTGACACTCCGCTTGCAGCGATGGTGCCGTCAGGCGAGCCGTTCAGGTAGCACGATTTCCCGGCCACGATCATGACCGCCGACGACTGAGCGCCAGCGACGACATTTTCCCGACCGTTGGCGTATGTGCGCTGGCCATTGAACGACGGGCGCAAGAAAAATTTGCTGCCCGGGTCGATGTAGTATCCACACCCGCCGTTTGTGTCTGTCACTCCCGCAAACCGCACCGCCATGCTCCATGCGGTACTCGCGGCCGTGAGCGTGGTGTTGAGGTATGTTGAGCCATTGAACGTCCACCCAACGCCGGCATCCCACGCAGGCAGGACACCCGTCGCCGCGTCATAGGTGCCAGGGTTCGCCAGGTTGACCAGCGACGCGGCATAGCTCGCGGCGCCCTTGCCCTGCCACGCGGCTACGGCGTCGAGCCACCATGCTGGCGCCGCCCCGCCGGCCTGCCCGGCTATGGACGATCGGTGCGTCACGCCACCACCTCCAGACTGTCGGCGGTCCAGTACTGCGCCGTCCCGACCTGCTCGATGATGATCCGCACCCGCGTGCCGGTCACGGTCCACGCGCCCTTGTACGCGCCCGACGGCGGGTCTGCCGGGAGGGCATATGATCCGATGGTGGCGAGGATTTCGCCCGTCTCGCCGCTGGCCAGCCCGGTCGCAGTAGCGAGGCTGGTTACGTTGCCCGTGAGAGTCCATTGCAGGGTCAGCGCGGCGGCGAAGTCAGGCGCCACGGCCGCGCCGGATACCTCGGCGGCCGCGGCTGGTGTCTGGTCACGGTAGGCGCTCAGCGTTTCCCGCTGGGCGGCGGCGTCGGCGCCGTCTAGGATCGCTCGCCCGGCGGCGGTGATAGTGCCCTCCGTCGTGGCGCCGGCCGTGCCGCCATAGCGGTACCTGTCCGCGGCCGAGAACGGGTGAGCGTCGGCGGCGCCGTTGTGGGTCGAGACCGCGCCGGCAGTCTCCGCGCCGATTGCGGCCGGGGTCACGTGGTCCGCGCCGCCGCTGGCGTGGGTCGAGGCGTGGGCGGTCGGGGTGCGGGCGTCGGACAGCCTCGCGTCGTCACCGGCCGCGACGGTCCCGGCCGTGGTCCCGATTGCCGGGCCAGCCTTGAGCACCTTGCCGGTGATACCGTCGAACGCCACCAGCCCGCCGTCGGTGGATGACGCCGGGCCGGATACGTCGCCGGTGCCAAGGCCGGCGGCCGCGATGGCGGTCTCTATCTGGCCGGCGGTGGCCGGCGTGATGCTCGGGTCAGACGGCACGAAGCCGGCCGGCTCAGGCGAGTACTGGACGTCCAGCGGCACGCGGCAGACATGGCGACCCGCCACGGCGTCCCAGAGAGACAGCGTCACGCGCAGGCGCGGGCCGGTGCAGGCGGCGATGAGTGCCGCGCTGGTAAAGGCCAGATCAAAGGACCACGTCAGCGCGCCGGTCTCGGCGTCGGCGGTGACCGTGATAACGTCGGTGCCGCCGAGGTGGGCGTCATGCGCCGACAGTATGGCAAGGTAGGTATGGCCGGAGTCCCAGGCGCGGCCGGTGACCGTCACCGGGACCGTGTCATAGAGAGCGGCCTGGCCGGCGACGCTGAGCGGCGTGAGGGCCGCGCCCGTCGCCGGCAGTGTGATGGTGATTGGATTCACTGTGCTATGGCCTCCTGCTATAGATCACTCTTGCATGGCGCCGGCGGTGCCGCTATGGCGGCCGGTGCGATTCAGCCTATGCCATAGACGGATTTATGCCAACGGCCATGTGCCGCGGAAGTCGAAAGCGGCGGCCTTGTGCGTGACGTTCCATCCGTGCGAAAGCGTCGCGAATGATGTGGATCCGGTAATCGGGTCGATATAGCCTATCTCCTGCTCATAGTAATCGTCGTCGTCAAGAGTCTGGTCAGATGCGACGCGAAGCAGGACGCCGGTCGATGGCAAGTCGTAGTCGGCACATTCCCATGTGTCCGGGTCGGCGGTCATGGAGGCCTGGATGTAGATGTCCACGGATGAGCACGGCAACGGCTCCGCCAACAGCCCGCTATGAGTCCACCGCATGGTCTTGGCACACCGCGAGGCCATCGAAACGACAAGGCCATTCTGGAGAAATAGATGGGCGCCAACTGCCGGACTGAATCCTGCTTCCGGCGTGGTCGTCCACGGCGCGGCGTTGTACAGCGCGATTGCGGCGGCAAGGCCGCTGCCATCAGTAACGCGGCCCTGACGGTACCGCTCGGATACGGCGTCGAGGTTCCTCGAGCCCGACCACCAGCACGACTTCGCTTGCATGGCCGCCCGGCAACCGCGTAGCCAGGCGCCGTCCATCATGATCTGGCCTCGCGGCGTGCCGGATGTCGCCGGCATGGCGACGCGCGATGAAAGGCCGGCGGCGGCCAGGAGGTCGCTCTCGGACTCGATACGGACGGCGTCGATTTCGCCGCTGAGGTCGCCCATTGAATCCGGCGGTATCCACCCCGAGCCATTGGCGGCAACCGTGGGAATAGCCCACGCCACGCCGTCTATGTACTGGCACAGCCAGCGCAGTGATGTGATGGCATGCGCAACGGCCACGGCATCGGGCGCCGTCCATAGGGCGCTAGGGGCGACCTGCAGTGCGTGCCTCTGTACCGCCGCCTGGCGCAGTGCCTCCAGGTAGAGGCCCGGCGGCTGCCCCCTCATGCCGGCCTCGGACCAGTCAAGAGTCCTGGCGTTGCCCGCGTGGTCGGTACAGTGTTCCCAGTCGGAAAAGGCGTACGGCATGGATCAAAGCACCAGGATTAGGCCGACGGCCTCGTAGACCGTGTCGGCGGTGTGGGTGGTCGTGGCGCCGGTCCATGTCGCCGTCGTGGCCATGCCGCAGCAGGCTGGCACGTCGGCCCAGGCGCCCGAGCTAGGGAGCGTCACGTCGGCGGCGATTCCGGGAATACGGACCGTCACACCGGTCAGCGTCGCGCTGGCGGCTGTGCCGGCGCCGTAGACGTCGCCCTTGTACATGCGGACGCCGGTCGTCGGCGAGTCGCTGTGCAGGCCGGTGATTTTCAGCGGCACCCCGCCGCCGACAGACGGCGCCCCGACGCCCTGCCGGACCGGAATGTTGGCCATCTCCTCCTCGAGCCTGGCAATGCGGCTGTGCGTGGCGCGCGTTGTTCGCGCCGCCCCGTACATGCGGGCGAAGTCGAGGTCGAAATGCTCCGTGGCGAAGGCAACAGACTGGCGCGCGCCGAGGGTGTAGGTGATGCTGGTAATCATGGTCCCGGCCGGAGCGATCGCGCCGGCGGTACGCACCTCAGAGACGACCTGGCCAAGACGGTCCAGGACGAGCGGGTCTGCGTAGCTCGCAGAGATCGAGGCGCGGCTCCGGCCGTACCACGCGCGCGCCAGAGCCGCCACGCTCGCCAGGGTGGCGCGGTCGTCGCGCAGGTAGCGGTCGGCGGCCTCGTATGAGTCGACATCCGTCATGGTGCCGGCCAGGACAAGCCAGAGGTGCAGGCCTGGGATGTCAATGACCTTCTCGCGTGCCATGGTGCCAGGCTCTGGCGCGATGGCGTCGACGGTGATACGCACCCTGTCGTTGGTGTAGGCGCTGACCGTCGCCTGCAGGCTGGTGTAGTCGTAGAGCGCCTCGCGGCCGTCGCCGGAGTAGATCCCGGACGCCAGGAGGTGCCGGTAGGGCGTGCGGCAGAGTATGCCCGGGCGGTCGTCGCAGACGCTGATCGTCAGCGCCCCTGCGGCGTCTTCGGGCGGCTCGTCGAGCCGCACGGAGTCGCCATTGCTGTCGTACACAAACACCAGCGGCTCGCCTGGCTGGGAGTCGTCGCCTGCGGCAAGCGGCGGCAGCGTCCGGTCCAGGACGATGTCGCGAGCCCAGACCGCCTGGCTGGTCGCCGGGTCATGCGCCCCGGTCGCCGGCACGATGGCCGGGAATGCCACGACCGAGCCGCCGAGGCCGTCGGGAAGGGTGCCATCCCACGATGCCGGGATGGAGAACCGGCTCCATAGGTGGCGATACTTGTCCTGGCGCCGCCCGGCGTCGTCTGGTTCGGCGGCGTAGGCGCTAGCCAGGGCGCCGTCCCAATCGGCGGCCAGCGTGCCGCCGGCAACCGACAGGGTGAACATCACGCGCAGGGGCTCACCACGGACGGTGATCGTCGAGTAGTGCGGCTGGTCGAGGTAGGCAAGACGCACCTGGCCGAATGAGGCCGTATTCTCGATGTCCAGCGACACGACGTTCGGGTTCGCCGGCAGGTAGCCGATGGCCGTCTCAGAGATCGACAGGACAGTAATCGTCGGGCCGTTGACGACAATTGCCCAGCCCAGTTCAGGGTTCGCTATCGCCCGAATTGCATCGGCGTAGCTCCTGCCGTCGTCGATATCCCATACGCCTGGTACAGCGGCAAGTTCGGCCGTCTGTCCGGCGAGAGTCCATGCAATTCCGGTGTCCACGGCGGCGCAGGCCAGGACGTGCGCGAGCGCCTGCTGCGCTGTCCATAGCGACGTCCCGACAGGGTCGAATCGGTACACGCCGGCAAGCTGAGAGACTACCGCGCCAGAGTCGGGCGCGGCCGCGCGGTTGCCCTTGATCTGCTCGCCGCGACCGCGGCGTACGTTGAATGGCAGGACGCGCCCGAGGAAGCCGGTCGGCACATAGCAGCCCTGCAGGGTCTGCGATGTGAGGAAATGCTCCCATCCGGCGATGGTCCACGTGAGCGTCCCGGACGGCATGGCGCCGGCACCCGTGACCGGCGACGGATGCGTCTTGCGGACCGCGTCGCTCCCCCCAGGGCAGAAGCCATACCATGTGTGTGTTGATGTGCCGTCGGTAATCAGCACTCGCACGAACAGGCCGCGCATGTCCAGCGGCAGGACCTGCGCAGAGACGTTGTCCTCGGTGATCCAGCCGTACTCCTGACTGACCACCGCCTGCGAGACCGCAGGGAAGACGCGCAGAGACAGCGAGTCCAGCCGCAGCGTCGGCCTGTCGGTCCATGGGCCGGCGGTGTCTGGCGTCGTTGCGGTGGCGATGGTGGCGGTCAGTATCGGCATGGGTCACGCGATGCGTTGGACGTCCAGGGTTGCAGTGACAGACCACTCGCTGCCGTCGGTCGAGACAATGCGCTGCAGCGGCGACATTCGCACGGTGTGAAGGAAGACCTCGACGCGGCGGATGTTCAGCCGGTCCTCGATCCAGACGGGCTGCCCCTGCAGGCCCTCGACCAGCGCCGCAAAGGCGCGCGCGTCGGCCTGGCGGGTGAAGTGGCGCCGCGCCTTGAGCTGCAGGCGTTCGCCGCGGTCGCCCTCGTACAGGAATCGCTGCGTGGTGTCGCCTGGCCGCGTGATGTCGCTGTTGCGCGGGCCGTAGGCGGGAAACTCGCCGTCGACGACGGTAAATGCTATCAGTGTAGCCGGCGTGGCCATGGTGTCAGCCTCCGGGGTTCAGGGCGTCAGCGGCTGGCTGCGCCTGCGCGTTGCGCATGGCCGCCGTGAATGCCTCGGCAAGCTTCTCGGTCAGACCCTCCAAAAAGAGCCTGTTCCACTCGGCGATGGTTTCCGGCGTGATGCCGACTGTCTGGAGCATGGCCGATTCGGCGGAGCTGAATCCACCGGCGGTAGAGACGCCGCCGAGGCGCAGCGCCGCGCGAAGCATCTCCTGCTCACTCATGCCGGCGAATGGGTCCTCGTCTGGCGCGGCCATGCCAGCGGCCCCGGCAGCACCGACACCGCCGAAGCCCGGGGCCATGCTGCGCAGGCGCACGGCCAGAAGCCGGCGACGCTCTGACTGTTCCCACTCCAGCGGATTCTGGCCGCTGTACATGCCGGCCATCTCGCGGGCGTCCTTGCCCCAGTCAAAGCCGCTGCGAATGCCGTACTGGTCGGCGAAAGCCTGCATACGCTCACGGACACGGCCCCACTCGCCCTCGATGGTAGACTGTCCGAGGGCGGTGTCCGCGGCGCCCACGGCGGCACGCGTGCCCTCGATGCTGGCAGATTCCGGCATGATCTGGAGCTTGCGCGCGCGCAGGTCGCCGAGCAGCGAGTCGGGCCGGGAGAGTGCGTCGCCCATGCGGTCCCGAGCCTCGTTGAGCTGGTCGAGGTCCTTCGTGAATGCCGCAAGGGCGGTCTTTACCTCGGCGCTCTCGCGCCCTAGCGACTTCGCCAGGTCCGCAATCGCCGCAGTCGGGTCGCCGAATTCGCCAGACTCGATTCGCTGGGCAAGCTCGACAACGCGGTCCAGGCCGGTGTCGGCCTCCATCTGGACGCCCTTGCCGCCGATGCTGATGTCGCGGGTGGAGACCTTGCTCAGCAGGCCGCCGAGCGTGGTCGTCGTGGTCTGGCCGGTCTTGTCGCCGAGGTTCTGAGTAAGAAATCCGAAGGCTGCAAGGAGGTCTGGAAGCTCCGTCGCCGTGGCGGCGCCAGAGAGCGCCTTCAGCTTACCGATCTGCCCGACGATGGTGCCGAAGTCGCCGCCGGCCCGGGCGCCCAGGGTCAGGAGCAGGTTACTGGCCTGTTCCATGCTCCCGCCAAGTTCCTCCTGAGTCTTCAGGAGGCCAACGGCGAAGCTGCCGATGTCGAACTTGCTCGATATCTGGTTGGCCTCGATGCCGTAGCCGACGGCCTCCTGAAGCTGCGCCATGCTGGCATTCGGCACCTGGTTCATCGCCTCAGTCGCGGCATCGAAGACGCGGCCGGTGCCGCCCTCACCCAGGCGCTGGCCCTTCTCCTGGGCAAATGCCATGAGCTGACGGGCCTCTTCGGGGGAAGACAGCGCCGCGTTGAGCAGGTACTCGCCGACGGCGTCGCTGACATTGGCCTGTGCTCCAGCCGCGCGGTTCTGGAGGTCAACCAACTGCCGGAAGTCTTCTTTGGCCGCCTCGATGACCTTCTGGGCTACGGCACTGGCGGACTGTACGCCGAGCATGCCGGCGGCGAATGACGCAGCCTGCTTGGCGAGGCTGGCCACGGCCTGGCCCTTGGCCATTTCGTCGTGGGTCTCTTTCAGGGCCTTGGCCTCGACGCGGGCCTGGCGCGTGGCCTCCTTGGCCGCGGCAAGCTCTCTGGTCAGCTTGTCGAAGTCCTTGACGGCCGCGACTATGGGGATGGTGGCCATCCTAGAGGCCCTCCAGCAGTGTCCAAACCAGATCGGCGCAGGTCATAGCGTCCCACTGTCCGACGGCGCGTCGGACGCGGTAGCGCTGATAGGCGCCGGATCGGAGTCGCCAAAAGGGACGCCGCCAACGCCTGGCCGGCCCTCCATTGCCTCTGCCATCGCGGCGCGCGTCCCCTCCCAGTCGATGAGCGCCGACACGACCGGCCAGTAGACGGCAGGCGAGAACAGGCGAAGCGCGCTCATCTCTGCCATCGTGAGGTCGTAGTTCAGCGCCAGGCAGTCGGCCATGATGGCGCGCAGGTCGTCGTCGGGCATGTCAATGCCCTCAGACCGGCCATCCAGGACCGCGGCGCGGACCTGCGCGCTCAAGTCGGCGGCGCGGTCGGACAGGGCCGCGTAGTCGTCGTCGATGCGTCGCTGCCAGGAGCCGTCCGCGAGGACGTCGTGAGAGGGCAGGCTGCATGACCGCGCGAACGGATTCGCCACGGGTATCAGCCACTCTCGGCCGTCACCCAGCACGCGACGATAGCCGCTGTACTGTCGCGACCTAGCGAACGATTCCGGCACGGCGTCCTTCCTGGCGCCAATCCAGACGCCAGGGGCCAGGCGGTCCCATCGCTGTGCCGCAGGCAGGTAGGCGACCATGACGCCGTGCATGGGGCTGGCCAGGCAGCCGCGGGCGCCGGCCTCAGGCCCCTCGCTTGAACGCGCGTAGCACCCGCGCTCGGCGCCGGAGTCATCGCGGAATCGCGCGGCGTACTCCGGCGCCGGGTCAAGCCGGCCTGGGAACCAGTAGAGGATGGCGGCGTGATGCGTCATGCCGAGAGCTGGCTCCAGGAGAGGGTACCGTCACCGCCGGAAATCTCGGCGTGGATCTTGCAGTTGCCGAGGCTTACGGTGACCGTCGTCGCGCCGTTCGCATCGGTGAACAAAAGCGTCACCGCCTCGGCGGAGCCGTCCTCGAGGCGGGCCGCGGTGACCTGCGCCAGGTCCTTGACCACAGCCTGGCCGCTCATCGCGTACTTGTCGTAGTAGTAGTAAGCCGGCTCAAGCTGGTCGTCGTCCTGGACCTGGTAGTTCCACGAGTTCTGAACCGAGACGATGTTGCCGACGGCCGAGCCGACCGTGATCGTCGTCGGATAGAATGCCTTGGTCACGGCGCCGCCAGTGGCAGACGTCGTGCCGAAGGTCAGCGCGGAGCCGGTGGTGAATGCCGCCAGCGCCAGGATATCCAGCGTCGCGGCCTTCGTCGGCGATCCGGAGAGCTGCACCGGCATGATGACGCCTTTGGCCATCGAGATCGACTTGTAGGCCGCACCGAGGCCGCCGTCCTGGAGGTACGTCCGCCATGTGGCCGTCACCGTGGCCGGTTCGCTTCCGATGGCGGTCCACGCGGTCAGCACCGACGGGTCGAGGATAGTCGCCTTGATGAAGGGCTTTTTCCCGGTGACCTGAATCAGGTCGGGCGCCAGCTTCCGGCCACTCTGCAGCTCCTCTGTTCTCTTGTCATTGCCGGCCGCGAGGCTGCCGGCGACGAACGGGACCTCGGTCTCGCCGAGCTTGAGGGACCAGTCGAGGTAGCGAGTCACGTCGGGCATGGCGGCAATCTCCTATGGTATGGCGTTGAATGACTGCTGCAGGGCGGCGTCCATGCGGGCGGCGAAAGCGTCCTGCTCATCGGTGGTCGTTGCCTGGACGGCCTTAGTCTTGTTGATCCCGCCGCCCTTCCAGTTCTTGACCACGACATGAGCATAGGGTAGCGGCACCTGCAGGCGCATGGTGCGGTTCCAGGCCGGACCTCTGATGTCGCCGCCGCCGCGAAGGACCATCGAGCGGTAGGCGCCGGTGTCGACCAGGGGTATCTGGTTGGCGCGGTCCTGCGAGCGTGCCCGCCCGCCGGTAGAGACGCGCCCGCGGGTGGCGGCGGTCTGCTCTGACAGGCGCTCGCGCTGGTCGCGGCGCCACTGAGCGAAGTAGTTTCGGCGCTGCTCAGGCGACTGCGCCTTGAGCCACGCCGAGAGGGCATTGCGCTCCATGCCCATGGCCGCCGACACCTTGTTTTTCGGATTCGGCCCGGGCGTCGCGTAGCGGTAGGCGTCAGGATAGCGCGTCAGTGCCTCGCGGGTGAAGTGACGCGGGAGGGCGTCCTGGCGGTGGCTTTGGAGCGCCTCGTCTACAGCGGCCTCGAGGATGGCAGTGGCGCCAGAGGGTGAGAGGTCCGCGGGCCAGCCGTCTATGTCGTAGGATATGTTGGGGAGGCGCGGCATGTCTCTCTACACCCCCTGGCGGGCTGTCATCGTGTAGGCGACCTGGTAGCGGCAGACAGAGCCGTCCAGGCGCTGTATCGGGTACGTCATCGGGTCCCACTGCTCGAAGCGCGTGATGACGCGCGCCTCGGGCTGGGTCAGAATCTCGTCGAGGACCGCCGACTCGAGGTTTCGGAACTCAATCATGGCCTCGGGGCTGAACGCCTCGACGCGCCACTCCAGGCCCCACGCGGCGACCATGCTCGATACGGCGAACGCGCCAAGGCCGGCGCCGGTGGCGTCGCGGGCGCCGGTCAGCGGCGCACGGTTCGGGTCGATGAAGCCGAAGCGGTCGCCAGCCGGGCGCTCAAGCGGCGTGTCGTCGCTGTAGAAGCCGATGGCGGCAGAGGCGGCGGTGACGTCGGACGCGCCAATCCAGGTGCGGAAGGATGCCGACGCCGCGAGCATAGCCCGCAGGGCCAGCGGGAAGGTCCAGGCGATGCCGGTCGGGTCGCTCACAGTCGGCCCTCCTGCTGACGGGTCGCGCGCACGACGGCGCAGACCCACTCGCCATACTCAGAATCGGGCGCGGCCTCGACATGCCAGGCGGTGCCGTCGGCCTGGACTATCTGCGAGCGGTACGACACCGATGCAGTCAGCGGCAGGCGCACGGTAGCGCGGCGGCGGCGGTCGGTGCCGGCGGCCTCCTCGGCGACCTGCGGGACGCCGAGGACCAGCGTGCCGGTGACGGCCACGCCGTCGACGGTCAGCGTCTCGCCGAAGTCGGCAAGGGCAAGCGCGGCTGTCTCTGTATCGTCAATGGGCACCGAAGACGCCCTCCGGTCTGCCTGTACTGTGCCAGTCGGCAAGGTTCTGCCAGCGGCCGGCGAGGTCGCGGCCTGGCCACACGACGCACTCCTGGACGTGTCCGATGGTCACGGCCGGCGCCACGAAGACGCGGTTCCCGGCGGCCCGGAAGGCGCGCCAGAAGTGGATGTCGTCGTCGGTCTTGCCATCGCCCCAGGTGCCATCAGGCGCCGGGGTCGGTAGGAACCACGGGTGGGGCATGGCGGCGAGCGAGGAAACGCGAATGACGCTCAGCCCGAAATGAGCCGTGCCAACCTCGAAGAGCGGGCCGGCCGCGAGCTCGGCGGCGGTGACGTCGCGCAGGGTGCCGTCAGGCTCAGGCAGTGGTGTCCAGAGCGGCTTTGGCGCGACGCGGTGCCACTGGTGCGGGCACACGGCCGCGGCCTCGGGGTTGGCGTCGGCGAGGTCCAGGAGCGCCGCCAGGTCTTCGGGGCTGAAGACGCTGTCGTAGTCCAGCGTCACGATGTACTCGGGCGCATACTCGGCAATGGCGCGGGCCATGCCGGTCTCCATGCCCTGGCCCCAGAAGGCGCCCATGGCGCGGACCAGCGGAATGCCCAGCGGCGGCAATGCAGAGTAGATGCAGTCGAACGCGGCCATAAAGCCGAGGCGCGGGGTCGTCCACACAGCCGCGGCGCGGTAGGTCTTGCGGGCCGGCGCGGGCAGGGCCGGCGACGGCGTGACGTCGACGGCGACGGTGGGCATGGTCGCAGGCTCGGCCGGCGGCACGGTGGCAGCGTCGGCTGGCTTGCGCGCGCTCAGGTTCAGGGACACCGGCAGGGCAGAGCAGTCGGCAAGCACAGGCGCGAACGGCGCGACGTCGACAAAGCCGGCGGCGGTCAGGAGGGCGCGGAGCTTCCGCTCGGTGAACATCGCGGCATGGACGTCGCGGCCGTCGGTGTGGCCGCCGAAAAGCCAGCCCTCGACGTTGGCGCCTGGCGCCTGCGTGATGTAGGCGTCCATGATGCAGTCGAAGTCCGGGACCGCCACGCGAAGGCGGCCGCCGGGCGCAAGGGCGCGGTGCCAGTCCTGCAGGACGGCCAGCGTCGCGCGGTGGGAAAAATGCTCCAGGACGTGGCTGGCGTAGATCTCGGCCAGACTGCCGTCGGCGACGTCCAGCGGATAGCCGGCGCGCCCGCCCGCGAGGTCCCATGGCTCGTAGCCGGGGAGGTCCCTGCCGCCGCTGCCGATGTTGATCCTGCGCCCGTCCATCGTTGTCCTGTCTCCTCGGTTCTCCGTTTGGTTTAGAAGGCCGGGCCCCTGGCGGGAAGAAGGCGAAGGCACCAGGGGCCCGGCGCGGTAGCGCGGCGGCGGCAACGCCGCGCCGGGGTGACTATGCTCAGGCCGTCGCCACGAGACCAAAGGTCTTGACCGCCGCGACGAGCGCGTCCACGGCGACCGACAGGGCGCGAATCTCGGTCGTGGTCGCCTGCGTGGCGGCCGTAAGACCGCTGGCCGAGATGACCGCCGCCTGGCTCGCCGGGGTGGCTCCGAAGAAGCCGACCAGCGAGGCCGCGGCGGTGCCGATCTGCGCCTTGCTCTGGAGCGTGATGGCGCCGGAGCCCTTCGGGACGATGGTGATTCCGATGTTCGTGTCGCCGCCGCTGGCGGTGATGGTCGGCGCGCCGGCCGTGGCCGCGTTGGCCAGCGTGATCTCGTTGACCGCCGACGCCGTCGCGGTGAACTTGACCAGCTCGTTGCCGTTGGTGTCGGCAATCTGGCTCAGGACCGCGTTGGCGGAGGCACCGGCGTTGAGCAGGACATAGCCGGTGGTGTCGTCGGCGGCGGAGGCCGCGGAGCGGGCCGCGACGCCGGCATAGACGCTGGTCGCGGTCGAGGTGAAGCAGGAGTTGCCGGCGTCCCAGTAGACGCGCTGGCCCTGCGTCCACGCCTGGCTGGCGGCCTTGGTGACCTTGAAGCAGCCGCGGATCTGCAGGGGGCCAACGCCCGTGGTGGCGGCGATGGAGTTGGCGGCGATGCCGACGATCCCGCCGACGACGACCACCTGGTCAGGGGTGATCGCGTCGCCGGCGTTCGCGTAGGTTGGTAGCTGGCTGTCGCTGTGCTGGTAGGTCTTCATGGTCCTGTTCTGACCCTTTCGTTGTGGTGTTCCTGCGGTTCCTCTGGTACCCCTGCCGGCTGCTCTTTCGGGCCGGCCGGCAGGGAGTCACTCATGCTCAGGCATCGGCGCCGGTCGCGTAGGCGGCGCCGCGATAGTCGGCCACGCCGAATCCGGCGTCACCGACGACCTTGTACTCGACACCCTCAACCGACCAGCCCTGGCGGCTCTCCAGGCGCGGCTCGGCCACGCCATCCAGGAGGGCGACCACAACCACGGGCGCGATGGTCGGATTGGCGAACATCCAGATGCCGCCGGCGTTGTAGCCGGTGATGGAGGGGTTCTCGACGGAGGGCTCCTCGACGAAGCGCAGGTTGCGGATGAGCCTGTTGGGGGTGCGCGCCTTGTCGACCGTGGACGTGTCGCCGATGGCCTCGGCGATGTTGGCCGCGTAGGTCGTACCGGCCAGGACGATCTCGGGCTCGAGGTAGATGTCCTCGTCCGCGATGCCCTTCTGCGCGCGGATCTTGCCGCGCAGGGTGTTCAGGGCGACCTTGGCGTCGTCGATCGAGTCGGGCAGACGGTCGGTCTCCTGGTCATAGTTCGCGTGGTCCGCCGAGAACAGGTTCTTGCCGTCAGCCAAGGCCGGGTTGCTCAGGAGCTTGGTGACCGCGGCGCGGTTGATGGTGTTGCCCCAGGCGCGCCCTTGCATGAACGGCACCCGGCTGAAGGCGCCGAGGTCGTCGTTGATGATCGCCTGGCGGGTGATGGCGAAGATCCGGCCGAACGACTTCGCCGCGATGGTCTCAGCGGTCTCGGAGAGGGAGTGCTGCGGGATCTCGCCGCCCTCAGGGACTTCAGTCAGGACGTCGAAGCCGCTGAGCTGGGCCAGCGACACCGACTTGAAATCACTCACGGTCTGGATGTAGCACCACTCGCGCCAGGTCTGCGGGGCGGCGGCGAAGCCGGCCAGCAGGACGCGGTGGCTGGAGGCGCCGAGGATGGTGGCGAAGTCACCGGTGGCGGCCATCGTGCGGCCGTTCAGGACGCCGGTGAAAGCGGCGCCGACGACGTCGATACGGCGCATGCCGCGCAGCTCGACCTGGCTCGCACCGGAGCGGACCAGGCTCTCGACCGCGAGGTCGAAGAGCGAGAGGCCGCGGTAGTGGCCGGCGGCCTTGGCCTCGTCGTCGCTCGGCTTGCGGCCGACGGCATCCATGGCGCGGCAGGCGACCGCGGCGGCCATGGCGGCGCGGGTCTTGTCGCGCTCGTCGGCGGTGATGACCGCGCGGCCGGCGCTCGGGGTGGCGGCCTGTAGGTGCTCCAGGAGACGCCCGCGGGCCTGGTCGACGGTGAGGCCATCCTCGACGGCCTTGGCGCGCACGGCCTCAACGCCCTCGATGTGGGCGAAGGGCCGGAAGGCCGCCTCGATCTGGCTGCCGCGCTGGCTGTCGGCGACCTTCTTCTCGAGGTCGGCCAGGCGCTTGCTGAGCGCGTCCTGGTCGGGGCCGGGATTCTCGGGAGGCGTGGCAGCGCGGCCGGCGTTCTCGGCCGGAGGTGCCTCGCGGCCTTCGTCGTGGTTCTCGTTGTCGGTCTTGGGCTTCTGGGGCATGGTGGTCTCCTGACTGGGGGCGGGCTTGGTGGTGTCAGCGGCGGCACGGGTGCCGGCGGCGGGGTCGGCGCCGATGGGGACGACGGAGCTTTCCAGCGGCTCCCAGTCGGTGACCACGTTCAGGCCGCGGTTCGGCCTGGCCGTGAACGTCTTGCCGTTCACCGAGCCGGACTCGCCGGGCTTGATTCGGGTGGTCGCGTAGACTCGGTAGCCGACAGAACGCTGGTCGAGGTGGCCCTCGGCGGTCTTGACAAACTCGGGCTCACTCAGAGCCGAGAAAATCTCGCGCCCCAGGAGCTTGCCGCCGTCGATGCGAAGGTCGACGACACTTCCGAGGACGTCGCGGGCACTGCCGCGCTGGTGGCTGTCCAGGAGCGGTAGCTTGCCACCGCGGACCGACTTCAGACGGCAGCCGGCCATCGTCAGGATCTCGTCGGCAATCTCCCAGCGCTCCCAGTCCCATACCTCGACGGGGTCGTCGGTGGCAAGGACAGCCTCGACAGAGCGCGCCTCGCGGTCGATGGTCGTCGGCGCCAGCGTGACGGCGCGGACCGCCACGGCGTCGCGGGCCATGGCGTCGCGCACGGACTCGGCGGTGGCGGTCTCTGGGTCGATACCGTGACGGTGGCAGAGGTGTCGGAGGGCGTCGGTCACTGGTCTGCTCCCGGTTCGGCCGGCGCCGCCGGCTCGGGGTCGAGGTCGAGGGCCTTGGCGATGGCCAGTTGTAGGTCCTTCCGCGCAAAGCCCTTGATCCGGGAGGCGCCCTCGAGGACCTCAGTCGCGTCGTAGCCGGCCTCGGCGAGCTCCTGGTAGTGATTCGACAGGCCGTTGTCGATGGCCAGGATTGCCGCCTGGACCTCCTGCACGGGGTTCACGCCACGGCGCCAGCGCGGGCGGGTGAAGGTCGCCGCGTAGGGGTCGGCCTTTGCCGGCGGCGCCGGGATGTCGCCGACGGCCATGGCGTAGTCGACCCAGTCCTGATGCAGGGGGCGCTCAAGGCCGCGGCAGTACCACGCATGGACAACGTCGACGCGGTCCTTGAATGCGTTCTCGGTCAGGCGGCCGCCGGCAAAACTGACCTGCGTATAGTCGCCGCTCAGGCGCTCATACGACAGGCCGAAGCCGACACCGATGCCGCGCAGGCAGAGGCGGCTCAGGGGGTCGAGGTCGCCTGACGGCGACGGCTGGAAGGCCGTTACGCGGCCGGGGCCGACGTTGTGGATCATGCCGGCCTGGAGAAACTGCCGCTGCGCCCCCGCGGCGGCCGTCTGGCTCTGCCCGAGCGGCGTCGGCAGGCCCGGGACAATGCCCGGGCCGGTGTCCTGGCTCACCAGCACGCACAAGGCCGACTGGACCTTGTACTGGATGAGCTTGTACTCGACGATGTCGCGGAGCATGAACAGGCTCTGCACCACCGGCGCCAGCCAGGTAATGCCCTGGCGCTGACCGGGGCGGTCGACACGGAAGTTATGCAGGACATGCTCGGCGGGCAGGCGGTAGGTCTTGTAGTTGTAACCGTCGTCGGCGATGTGGTAGGCAACCGCCTCGCCGTCGGCGTCGTACTCGATCCCGCCGACGACCTCATGGCCGGCGACCGGGTGTACCATCACGTCGGTCAGTCGGCTGGTCGGGATGACCTCATAGCACAGCGCCGGAGCCGGCCGGAGGCCGCGCAGGCCGCGGACCTTGCGGTTGCGGATGTAGCGGCGGTAGACGAACGCCTGGCCGTCCTGCATGGTGCTCTTCAGCCAGAGATTCTGACCGTCGAAGAGGTGCATCGCGGGCTTCAGGAATGCCACCTCGGCCCACCGCGCCTTGGCGTCCTCGGCCTCATTGTTCATGCGGACGGCCGTCGCCTCGTCCCTGCTCCACCGCACCGCCATCTGCGTGCGGATGCCGGCGCCGATGGTCGCGTCGACCATCGACTCGACAGCGCGGTGGCCGTACTCGGTCGAGGCGACGAGGTAGGCGGCTCGCTCGCGGGCCAGGCGGGCGTCTGAGGCTACCACCACATCGGGCGTGGCGTTGATCCGGCGCCAGTCGCCGGTCTGCGAGTTGCTTTTTGCGGCGTCCAGATACCAGCGGCTCAGGGCCTGGCCGTACTCCGCCAGGACATCCTCGCGCCAGGCGCGGGCCGGGCCGGCGAATCCGATAGCACGCAGGGCGCGAGCCAGTGCAGGCGGGCGGAGGTCGGGCGGCTGGGGCTGTGTGGCGTGATCAGTCATTGAGGCCCGTAGAAAGCGGCAATGCCGCTGGTGGTATAGGTGCCAGAGAGGGCGTCGACCTGGTCCTGCAGCGCGCTCTCCTGCGCCAGGAGCCGGTCGTACTCTTTCGCCACCGCGCCGAAGTCCTGGTAGGTGGCGCTCGTCTCGCCGAAGCCCTTCGAGTAGGACTTGTACTTGATGATGTCCGGGTAGACCGCCTCGATCTGGGCGATGCGGGCCTGTACCCTGGTCAGTCGCGCCTGCAGTGTGCTGATCTGCGCCATGCTGTAGCTGTCCCCGGCCCCGGCCCCGTGCGTGGTATGGGTCGACAGAGACCACTATGCGGAGGCGCGAGGCCAGCCGCTACGGGCGGCGGCGCGAATCCGTCTATGGGCTAGACGGTATCAAAAAAAGTTTCCGCGAGCCCTTGCGCTAGCACAACTGCTGTGGTAATGTGAGTGACGTAGGGCGGAACAGACCGCCGGGGCCGGCCGGGTGGCCGACCCAGAGGCAGAGGCAGACAGGCAAGGCAAGGAGCAAGGCAAGATGAGCACGACGACGACAGCCAAGAAGACGATCCTGACCGCGACCGGTCACGGTGGGCACCACTACGACGACGCCGCCCTGCGGGCGTGGTACTGCGACGACAGCGACGCCGGCCGCTGGCTGGTGATCGGCGGGCGTGACCTGGGTCTCGCCATCGGCGACACCCGCGAGGAGGCCCTGGCCGATGCGGCCCGCTGCTGCGGAGAGCCTGTCGCGGAGCGCGACGCCGACGACGAAACGCGCGTCGAGGTCGTCCAGATCTGCGGCACGCCGGTCGAGACACTGAGCGCCGCGCTGGTGGCCGCCATCGACCAGAGCCGTCAGCAGGACGAGATCGTGCGCATCGACGTCTGCGACATCGAGGCGTCTACCGAAATCCTGGAGGGCCTGGCCGACGAGGCGGGCGAGGAGATCGGGTACACCGACACGCACCACGGGACCGTCCGCGAGGTCTGGGGCGCCGTCGATGCCGACAGGAGCGTCTGGCGCCTGGAGATGTGCCAGCGCTGACACCCACCCCCGGCTCCGGGCGGCCGGGGCGCCGGAGTCGAGACGAGAGATTGGAGGATGAAGCGATGAAGACGGCGAAGGTGATGACCTACCGCGGCATGGTGGTAGACCGTCTGGCGGACGGCAGGTCTGGCATCCGCTACCAGTCCAGGCCGTGCGTGACTTGGGAAGAGGCGCAGAGGCGGGCCGAGGCGCGCGCAAGGCGTCAATTTGAAGGCGACCGCTACGAAGTTGTTGTGGTGGCATGCTGACAACCGCCACATGGCGCCGGGACCGCCACCGGCGCCCAACCAAGGAGTAAGACGATGAGCAAGATCAAGATTGAGGTCAACGGTCAGGCCATGTACGTAGTCGTGGAAGAGGCCAGGCTCTGTGGCAGTCCCGATGCTGAGACGACGTGGCAGGCCTCAGAGGTGGACATCGCTCTGGAGATCGATTCCCAGGCCCGCGCCCTGTCGGCGCTGACCATCCGCGCCGGCGCCTACCTGGACGGCACCGCTGACGACCGCGTCTGGTGCCAGGCCCAGGATGGGGCCCGCGCTCTGGTCTCCCTGCTGCTGGGAGAGCCGCAGCCGCCGAGCGCGTACTACGCCGCTCCGGCGGTCTGCGCCATCGGCATGTCGTGTGACGCCATCGGCGCCGCCATCGGCGCGGCGATTCGCGAGGCGGCGGCAGAGCTTGAAGACTGACCGCACCACACGGCGCCGGGACCGCCACCGGCGCCGAAACCAAGGAGAAGACGATGCGCTACGACGACATGCAGAGGGCAAAGGCCGCCCATCCAGACTGCCGCATGGTCTGCGGCTGGTTGCGGCATGACCGATTCGCGCCGGACCCGCTGAGCGACGAGATCGCCATGGCCCGCCAGGACGGCACCATCGCCGCCGTTATCAATTCGACCGGCTTGCACTCCGCCGAGCAGATCGTCGCCGAGGATGTACGCACCGGGGACGCCCCCTACACGATTCGGCTGGCGCCGGCCGTCTGCTGTCCAGAGTGCGGGCATGGCCTCGACGACGCCGCCATCCTCAGCGCCGCCGGCCGGATCAACGCGGCGCGGCGCAAGACCCGCGGACACGCGACGCCCGAGCAGCTTCGCGAGGCCGGCCGCAAGGGCGGCCGGGCCAAGGGCGCCAGGCGCGCCTCATCGTGACGCGACCGCCAGCCCCAGCCCCGGCTGTTCTGCAGCCGGGGCTTTCTTTTTCTCATTTCTGCGAGTAGCCGGGCAACTCCAGGAGCGCCGCCTTTCAGTTCCTCGAGAACTTGGGGAAGTTAAGCCTGGCCCAGCCCACGAATGCTATTTTGCCGTCGGTCTCGTGGGTGCGGATGCGGGTCGCGCCGCAGTGCCGGCAGCGGTGGTAGCGGACCGTCACCGAGCCGCGGCGCGCGGTCCCGTAGGTGCTGAGTACGTGCCGGCACGACGGGCAGAGCAGGCGCGAGACGTGCGAGAGCATGTCGGCGGGGCCGGGCAGTGGCGGATCCGACGGCGGGGCGGGCGGCGCGGCGGGCTCGGTGCGGATGATGTACGACGGGACGGGCGCGGGCTTGCGGGGCTTCTGCGACATGGGGCTGTCTCCTATACTGGCCTTCGGGTGTAGGGATTGATTTCCGTGTCGTGGCGCTGAATCGTCGGCGGCGCCGTCATCATCGACGACACCTGGAAGAGCTCCGCCGCGAGGAGCTGGTACTTCTCGACATCGAGGCTGTGGTTGTCGTGCTTCTGGACCCACTCAATGGTCGGGCTCTTGCCCTTGCGCTCCCTGGTCGTCTTGACCTCGCCGCGCATTTCCCACCAGTACTGATCGTCGACGTCTGCCTCGACGAACCACGCGCCGGGCCGGTCGGTCGGGTGGTCCAGGCGGCTGAAGAGCCTGTCCTTCCAGCGCGCGTCGTCGATGTCGATCCTGATTAGGTTGCCCGAGAGCATCAGCCCGGCGGACGGATTCGCCGGAACCCAGGTCTTGACCGGCCGGAAAAGCTCATGCGCCAGCCCCTGGCCCATGACCGGGTAGAGCCGGCCGGGGTGGCGCAGGCAGAGCTGGTAGACCTCATCGGTACGCCACCGCGCGTCGATCATGCCGCCGTGGATACCGACCACCGAGCCGTCCGGCCTGGTCCAGGTCCTGGCCATGAGCTGGTCGACGTAGGCCAGGTCCGGCAGGAGGCGGCCGGTCTCGACGCCCCACGTCGTGAGATCCGGTGCCCAGGCGCGGACCCGGTAGCGGACGTGGTCGTCGTGGACGTCGAAGGACGCCAGGAGGCACGCCGCGCCGTCGGGGATGGCCCCGGCACGGTGGCCCGGCAGGACGTGAGACTTCAGAGCGTCGTCGGTGACCTCGCGGCCCTTCGGCTCCCACGGGACAGCGCAGACCGAGTTCAGGAACCGGCGACGCCCGTCGTCGTCGTCGTAGGCGTCGAACCACTTGGCGACCACGTCGGCGAAGCTGACCGTCAGTGCGTACCACTGCGGGAGGTGGCAGCGGTATACCGCGGCCTCGGGGTCGCCGGCAACCCACCGGCCGGCGCCGACGGCGCGGTTCTTCTCGGCGGTGGTCCAGTGGTGGCCGCAGTCCTCGCACTCGTAGTACGCACTGGCCAGGCGCTGCGCCTTGCTCAGCGCTGGGTCATGGTCCCACTTGATCCCGCCGCGCCACTCGCCACCGGCTTCGGCCAGCCACTGACGGTCGACGTCGGCCGCGAAGTACAGGACCTGCCAGTGGCCGCAGTGCGGGCAGGCGAGCTGGTACTGGCACCGCGTCGAGGAGTCCCACTCTGACCAGCCGGGAAGGTCCGGCTCGCTCGGGGTCGTGACCGAAAACACCGTGGCGAAGGGCCTGTAACTCGTGATACGCTCCATGGCATTGCGGACCGGGTCGGCTTCGGTCGAGGCCCGGCGCCGGAACTTGCCTGTCTCGTCGAGTTTGAGGTGCTTGATGGGGAGGGACGCCAAAACGGACGGGGACCCGGCCCAGCCGACGTACCAGTCACAGGACGACAGGCGGTACTCGAGGATGCTCATATCGGCCGGTGAGCCCGTCATAAGGTGTGGCAGCGAGTCCTGCAGGAGCGGCCTGATATGGCCCTTGCTCCGGCGCTCGGCACTGACCTGGTCCGGGTAGACGATTAGGCCGGGCCCGGGGTCGCAGTCGGAGTCGTAGGCAATGGTGGTCTGAAGTGCCAGCGTTTTGCCAACCTGCGCGCCCGCGACCATGCCGCTGTCCTCGTAGCGGCGGTACGCCCACAGCGGCGACCACTCGCCGACCAGGTACGGCGACCAGGACCAGTCGATCGGGCCGGCGTGGCGAGTCACCCGGGCCGACAGGCGCAGGTTAGCCGTCGCCCACTCCCACACCTCGCCGCGGAAGCGCGGGCGAAGGGCCGCGGCCAGGCCGCCCAGGAGAGCCTGCGCTGTCGAGATCGCCGGCTTGATCGAGTAGGCGGGCATTACGTCGGCCTCGCGATCTTCTCCAGCTCTGCCACCAGGGCGCCACGGGCCTTCGCCACGGCGGCGTCTATCACCGTGCGGATCTCGCGGACGTCGCGGCCGACGCAGCGCTCGGCTATCGCCTGCCCGAGCTGGTCAAGCTCGCTCGCCACGATGGCGCCGGCGCGGGCCAGCGTCTCGCCGATGGCCACCGCGTCGACGTAGCGCGCCTTCCGGTAGAGGATCTCGGGAAGTTCCTTCTCAAGCCTACGGGCAGCCTCGGCGTAGGTCGCGTAGGTCCTGGCGGCATTGGCCACCGCCGCGCTGGACGCCTGCCCGGACTCGCGGGCTGCGCGGTAGTCGGCCTCGGCCATAGCCATCAGCTCAGGGAGGCGGCGCCGCATAGAGGCCAGGGCGTCCGGGTCAGCCTTGACGATTGCACGCTCGACAGCCTTCTCGGCCTTGCCGGGATTGCGCCAGGCGTCCCACTCGGCGCGGTTGACCAGCCTGCGCTTGCCGCCGCCAGGGTAGGTCTTAAGCCCGGCGTCAATGGCCCGGCGCACGGTCTTCACGCTCACGCCTGCCACCAGTGCGAGTTCTTCGACCGTCAGGAGCTGTTTGGACACTGGTTTGGTCATCTGGACAATATCCGGTTTTTGACCTCACGCGGCCGAAAAGCAAAACCACAGCCAGCGCGCGGGGCACCCCCTCCCCGGGAGGACCCAAGAGGGGCAGGGGGGGGGCCTAGGAGGCCGTCCAGGGCGTCGGGAGCATTGGACGGCCACAGGCCCGCTCAAGTCTACGAGACGCCACACGCGGCGACAGGCGCGGCCTGTGCGGCCATAGCGGCGAAACAGGCGCACGGGATGGCGGCGCGGCGGCCATGCGAGCCGCAGCACCATGCCAGGGGGCCGACGACGGCCAGGACCGTCC
>JAAYZO010000633.1 GCA_012514865.1 Lentisphaerota bacterium
GGAGCGGCGGGTCAGTCCTACGCATAGGCATTAGAGGGTTCCCTCAATAGCGTCTATACGTTGCCGCAGGCCCGAATCCTCGGCCGCGCGTGCGGCCACTCTTTGCCGGGCAGCAGAGATGGTGCCCACCGTGACGGGGCCAAGTTCGAGTCCGAGTTCGGATAGCGAATAGCGACCCTGGCAATGTGTCGCAGCCAGGTACAGAAGTACCTGTCGCGCCTCACAGCCGCGGTTGTGGCGGCGCAGCAACTCGGCTTGTTCACAGCCGTACTCCCGGGCAACGGCTGCCACCACACGCTCCAAGGCACACCAGGATGCCAGCCTTCGCTGCTGGGCACTTTCCCGCCGGACGTTCACGTTCTCGCTCAGGTCCGTCAGAGCCCGGCGCATGCGGTCAATGAACGCCTCGCCGCCGATGAGCGCTCCCGCAGCCGCGGCCTCCAACGGATCGGCGATGTCTTCTACAAGTCCGGCGTCCACGAAACGGGCGTATGCCGTGCGGCGTGCGGCGGCAGTCTCGCCCCAACCGCGAAGCACCGCATCGCGATCGAGCCAATCCGGGCGCGGACGCAACCCGAGCACGGCCCCGAGACTGCTCCACCGACACTGACGTATTGCCTCGCGCCGGGTCTCGACGGGGGCATCGTCAAGTCCCGGTATCCGCGCCGGATTCAGGTGGATGTATCGCGTGCATCTGGAGCGCCAGACCCTGCAATCTTCCACGAGGAAAGCCTTGTATCTGCCCTGGAAGACGTGCCCACAACTGTCATGACGGTGGTTGTGACGTGCGGTGTATGACGTGAGGAAGGACTGCATGTAACGGCCAAGATTCGCTTCGTCGGTCCTGACGTGAATGTGTGCGTGGTTGACCATAACACAGTAGGCACGGATGCGTATGCGGAAGAGCGATGCGAAACGGGCCATGCAGTCGACAAGCAGTTCCTTGTCCGCGTCTTCCCGGAAAACGGGCCTTCGCGCGTTCCCACGAAACACGACGTGGTAGCACGCGCCGGGAAACTCGATCCGCAAAGGACGGGGCATGGCGTAACCTCCCCTGTGGATGCTAGACGGGCAACAGCCCGACCATAGCAATCCGCCCCGCAAATGCTAATGCGTAGGACTGACCCGGCGTCACCTGTGGATGCTCGACGGGCAACAGCCCGACCACAGTTCCTCCGGCGGGCATGGTTTCGGCTATTCCCAACTGTGGTTGCCGAGCAGACCTTCGGAGAAGTAGACGGGCTTGGCACCGATTTCAGTCGCCTGGCGGGCGGCGGTGTCAATGCGTTCCAGGTGATCCGGGATGTATCCGGGATAGTACGGAAACGTGTATTGCTCGTGGCTGCCCAAGCCGTAGGTCTCATTGCCGAACGGCGCTCGAGCCGACCGTGCGAAGTTCGCGACAATCTGCTCCTTGGTGAAGAGATTGCAGCAGGTTCCGCTGCCGCTGAAAAACAGGGCATCCAGTTCGAAGTCATACAGCTTCTTGTAGCAGTACAGATAGATGGCGTCGTCAATGCTGCGAGAGTATCCGATGTCCGAAACGGCGGCACGATCAAGGGTGGTTATGGAGGTGACGGGGTCGAGTCCCTTCTCGATGGCCTCGTCGCAAGCGGCTTTGGCCCCTCTGAAGCCGCCGCAGAATAGCGTCATGCGCCCGCTCCGGGCCATGGCGGAGACCGCTTCCGGGCTGGCGACCGCCCAGTGGATGACGGGTGGTTTGATGAACGTCTGCGGTCCGGCAAAGCGCTCGATTTCGCGTTTCACGAGGTCGTAGTCAGCCAGGATTTGGGTGGGGTTGGGGTCTTGGTAGGGGCGGTCCGGCCATTCGCTGTAGGAATGGAAGGAGAGGCGCAGCCAATCGCAGTTGTCCGCCCATTCGGCCTTATACCGGTCGGGAAACTCTGTCATCAGGAACGGGTGATGGTCGTTGCGGTAGAAGCAGTTCAGAGTGAACTTTGTGCCGTAGTTGGCGTGGACTTTCCGCAATCCGCCCAGATAGAAGTGTTCGAACAGGGATTTCGGGCGTTGCTGGGCGATGTCGGTCAGGAAGAACGAATGGTCATCAATGTAGAAGTTGTAGCGGGGGAACGACTTTTTGTCCCAAAGCACCCGGATCTTCTGGCTGCATTCTCCATAGCCGCCGGTGGTGGTGACGATGATGTCGTTGAACTTGGCGGTCAGGTCAACCTCTGCCGCAAAATCCCGGCCCTCGCGCCGGGCGGTCGCGCCGTTGACCAGAATAGGCGCGAGTGAAGTGCTGGTACCCCGCACGGTGATGCGCAGGCTCTGGCCGTTCTCAACACCGTGGTGGCGGTTGAGGACCGCGCCATGGCGCGGGAAAATGGTGTTCAACATACCTTGTCCCCTTTGCGTGGGTGGCTGTCACCATGCCGCGAGCCGAACACCGCCAACCGAAAACGTCTAGACGCGGTTTTCGTACCCAAGAAGCATAGTCTAAGGCCGCGCACCAGCCATGCGGACCACCTTTATCACTACTGTCCCGTCACTTGCATGGGCACGGCACCAGCACAACCGTTGCGGCTCGTGAACGCGTTCGCGTCTGCGGACACTCGCCGTTCAGCATCGGCGGCGGCGGCGAGTGCTCACTCCAGGACCACGTCCTCGAGCCAGGCACTCCGGTAGCCCTGCTCGACGGCCCAGCGCACGGCGCGCTCGATGCCGGCGCAGTAGGTCGGTATGTAGGCCTGGTAGTCGGGGTGGTAGTACTGCTCGTGGATCATCATGTAGAGGAAGCCGGTGGTGTGCGGGTTGCCACGTTGGGCCTCCAGGTGCGGCACGATCGCGTCGAACGGCGTGCGGTTTAGGCAGATGTTGCTCCAGAGGCTGATGATGTCCTCGTGGTGGTCCTTCCAGAAGTCGCGCTGCTGGACATGCTCCTGGACGGCCGGGCTGTACTGGGCGCTCTTCCAGGCGCCGGGGAGGATCCGGCAGCCCTGCGAGCGCAGGGCGCGGATCCCGTCGACCGAGATCTCGTTCCAGTGCGGCACCGTCGAGGGCGAGAGGAGCCCATCGCCGGCAAAACGGCAGATCTCGTCGGTGACGCGGCGGCAGTCGCGGAGGGTCTCTTCGAAGGTGGCATCGCGGTGCGGGAAGTCGGGCTTGTCGGCACGTGCGTGGAAGGTCAGCCGCAGCCACTCGGCGGCCTCGCGCCACTCGTGGCGGCGGTCCGCCGGCATCTGCGCCAGGGTAAAGCCGTCGGTCTCGTAGTAGACATGCATGTGGGTGAGGGTGCCGAAGCGCTCGTAGAGGCTCCGGAAGAAGGCGAGGTACGGGTTTGAGAAGATGGAGACGCCGACGGCGTGGCTGCGGGCGATGTCGCGAAACATCCAGATGACGTCGTCGACGAAGAACTGGTACCGCCCGACGGCATCGCGGAGCCAGTACACGACGGCGCGCTCCTCGCGGCCCTCGGCGTCGACCGCCGTGAGGGTGTTGCGGTAGCCCGCGAGAGACACCTCGGCAGCGAAGGTCCCGTCGGCCTCGCGCCGTGCCGGCCGGCCGTTGACGGCCAGGGCGGGGCTGTCGCTGCGCAGACGCACGGTCAGGTGGAGGTCGCGATCGCGCTCAACGCCGTCGCGCGCGTTGAGCATGTCGCCGTCGACAGGGAAGAGGAAGGTCGTTGTTGCCATGGCCCCAGTATGGCGCCAGGTCGCCACCGCGTCAACGCCGTCCCGCGCGACCCCCGGCGGCGGTCCGGCACCCCTTCAGCCGGATCCTCGGCGCCCGGGGAGGGCACGGCGCGGTATGTGTGGGCCGCGCACCGGGACCAGCATCGACCGTACAGCGTTCAGGCGACGCTTGCCAGGCCCTCCTTGTTCACAGAAGACGCGTTGCGCGGCCGAAGCTCCGAATGCTGGCTATGTTACCTGCATGAGGGGAATGCGATACACAATCAGAGGCATTCCGCCGGTACTGGTGCCGGGGATCGACAAACGGAGGCTGATGATGACCGCGACACCCCCCAAACATCTTGCCGATGTCGGTTACTGCTGGGACGGCCAGGCCGTCAATGGCCAGGAGGCGCTGAGCCCGTTTGGCATGGGGCAAGGCACCCGCTGGTTCGGCCTGCGTCGCACCTGCTGCATGTTTCATCCCCACACGCCGCTGATCATGGAGTTGTTGTCCGACATGGAGGAGGTGGTCTGCGAGATCAGCAAGTGGGACTTCGTGAAGGTGGACACCGGCAGTAAAGGGCTTGGCGCTCCCATCGGCATGCACCATGACGCACGGATCGAGCGCAAGTGCGAGGAGGCAGCCAACGTGGCCCGCCTGTCGCGGGACTTTCCCAACATTGTCGCCACCTACGATGATGATCTGCTGGGCGGTATCAAGACCTTCAACACCACGGCGGAAGACTACAGGGCCGTTCCCGCCGCTGCCAAGGACATCAACCCCGCGCTCAGGCACTGGTGCGTGGTCTACACCCACGAACTGAAGCAAGATCAGTGGGAACCGTTTCTTCCCTCGATGGACGTGATCAACCTCTGGGTCTGGAACTCGCAGGATATCGCCGACCTGGAGCGGCACATGGACGAGTGTCGCCGCATCTTTCCGGGCAAGCCCATCCTCATGGGATGCTACCTTCGCGACTACACCATCCTTGCAGGGGTGCCCATGGATAGGCTCAGACGCCAGTGGAAACTGGTCGCCAGATGGGTCGCCGACGGCACCATTGCCGGGTACACCATCATCGGCGGCTGCGTGCTGGCCCTCCAGCAGAAGGAAGCCAGGTGGGTGCGCGACTTTATCCGCGCCCACTGACCGCCGCCCCGGTTGGGATGGCAGGGCTGTTCCAAGCTCCGGTTCTGGCACCCCTTCAGGGTGCATGGCGTATGCTCCATGGTTCCGGGGGTCGTACGGCGCACGACCCCCGGCTACGTTCTGGCATCCCTTCAGGATGGCCGTCGAAGGGATCTGGGGACAGCCCTGGTTGGGAGGGCCGCCGGCCAGTCATGCGCGAGGTCGCCACGGGTTGCGGTGCCAGGACGGCGCCTGCCAGGGGCTTGAGCGGTCCACAACTATCGCGCAGTGCCTAAGCTGCTGTAGATAGGCACTTTCAGCTATGCTGACCCCATGATCGAAGCTTTCTCTGAAACGGGGACACCACGCCCTTGAGCAGGAGACACAAAGGCAGAACGAGCAGCGGGAGAATGGAGAGAGATGGGTATTCCGCAAAGACCGATAGCAGCATACCCCTCCATCCGTCCGAAGCATGCCGCTCCGTCGGGCCGAGGGTGGGTCGGGATTTCATCGCCCTAGACCAGGGAATCTGAGAGACGTCAGACCTCCCAGTTCGGAGCAGGAACTCTGTCTCACTCCAAACCTCAGCGAACTCCTCCTGCTTCCCCGTGAGAACAACATAGTTGGTTCGAGTGTCGTCGGGAGCGCCTTCCCCACATCCAGCGATCATGAGAAAGGTCGAGTGATCTACCGAGTAGCGGCTCATCTCCAGCGTGGAGTCCGGCAGGTCTCTGCCTGTGAGACGGACCCGAGCGCCAGAGGGGGTAACAAGCACCGTCTGCCCGTCTCGCAGTGTAACGACCTTGTACCCATCACCCAGGTCGATGTCCAGCGCCTTGAGGTGTCCGTACCACGGAGTGAAAAGAACACAGAGAGCCAGCAGATAGCAGAGCGAGAATCCGAGCAGGAAGCGTACCCATCCCCCGCTCAACCAGGCCGCCAGGCGCTTCCCGCACGCCAGAGGGCGAATGGGCTCGCCATGTGCTTCAGCGCCGGGATGGTGTGCCCCGTGCCTGATCATTTGCATGGATAGCTCTCCGGGAACACCTCGTCGAGACTTGCGCTGATGTCGACGTCCTTCGCGATTCCTCCGCCGGTCTTGCCAGACTCAAAGCAGTGGGTACGGCGGGTCAGCCGAGCGCCGGGACCTCGAGCCACTCGCCGCCGCGGCAGGCCGACTCGTGGGCGATCAGTCCGGGGATGCTCATCTCCATGGCGCGGCGGACGCCCAGACGCGGCGGCTCGCCGCGTTCGAGGCTGCCGAGGAAGTCCTGCACGAGGGAGTACTCGGCGGTGCCATGGCCGCCGGCGCGCGCCGAGGCCGGCAGGGAGGGATCCGACATCGGCGTCTCGATCTCCTGAGCGCTGCTCATCTCGCCCTCGACGTAGAGCATGCCGGGGGTCGCGAGGCCGTGGCGGCTGCTCTCGACGTAGCCGCGACTGCCGTACAGGGCGTAGTAGTGCAGAGCCGGATGGCGCGGCAGCACCGAGGTGCGCAGGAGTTTGATGGTCATGCCCGAGGCGGTTTCGAAGAGGGCCACCTGCATATCGATGCCGCCGATCGGGGCCTCGGGCAGGACGTTATGGGCCTGGCCCAGGCCGCAGGCGCGCACGATGCGGTCGCCGGTCATCTCCAGGATCGGCCCGAGCGAGTGCGAGCAGTAGTGCAGCGGCGCGCGCTGAGCACGCCATTTGGGCTGCCCGGCCTGGCGGTCGTAGATGAGTGTCGGAATCGGGTGCAGGTACTCGCATTCGGCATGGACAATCCGGCCCAGGCGGCCGGCGTCGACCATCGCCTTCCACTCGGACACGAAGTGCCAGTAGATGCAGTTCTCGGCCAGCATGTAGGTGCCGCCGGTGCGCTGCACCGCCGCGACGATGCGGCGGCAGTCGGCGACCGTGCTGGCCGCGGTCACCTCGCTGAGGACCGCACAGCCGGCCTCCAGGGCCAGTTCGGTCTGCTCGGCGTGCGCCGGCATCGGGGTGCCGACGAAGACGATGTCCAGGCCGCTGCGCACGAAGGCGCCGTAGTCGGAGAAGCAGCGGTTGTCGGCGAGGTGCAACTCGCGCTGGAAGCGCTCCAGGGCCTGCGGCGAGGTATCACAGCAGGCCACGATGTCACAGCGCGGCTCATCCGCAAAGAGCTTGCCATAGCCCGAGCCGCGACCGACTCCGACCAGTCCGACACGCCAGCGCTTCTGCATCGTCTCTGCCCTTTCCTTGACCGCCTGACCGACGTCGCCTGCCTATCCCATACCCTGGCGCCGGGAGGTCCACGGACGGCGCCGTGGAACCCGCGACCCGCGCCGACACGTCGCCTTGTTGGGAACGACCGCGGCGCTGCATGCGTCGTTCTGTCGCAGACTTTCAGCCTGCAATGCGTACCATCCCATTTTCCCAGGGCGTTGCCCTGGGCTGACGAATGATGCCCTTTCAGGGCGCCAGACCGACGGCCTGGGGGCAGGCGCCGCAGGCGATGTTTCGGTCTGCCCTATCCGGCGCACCACGCCGGGTGCTTCCCGGGCGCCGTGGATGCCGCCCGGGAGGTCCACGGACGGCGCCGTGGACCTACTTACCTGGCGCCGGTGTCCTCGCCGTAGCCTAGTCCGCCGCGCGCGGCGTTCAACCGTCTCACGGCGCTGCGGCACGGATGGCCGCGCAGACGCGGACCACATCGGCCATCTCGCGCACGTCGTGGACGCGCACCACATCGGCCCCATTCAGGACGCAGGCCGCCACGGCCCCGGCCGTGCCCCAGAGGCGCCGGTGCGGGTCGGGCTGATCGAGGACGTGACCGATAAAGGACTTGCGCGAGGGCCCCATCAGGACCGGCCGGCCGAAGGCGTCGCGCAAGGCCGCAATGGCAGAGATCAGCGCCAGGCTCTGCGCGGGCGTCTTGGCGAAGCCGATGCCGGGGTCGGTCATGAAGTGCTCCGCCGGGAGGCCGCTGCGCGCCAGGGCCGACTCCAGGCAGTGCCCGAGTTCGCGGCGGACATCGGCGGCGACGTCGTCGTAGTGAGTCAGGGTGCGCATGGTTGCCGGGGTGCCGCGGCTGTGCATGAGGATGCAGCCGGCGCCCGTCGCCGCGAGGACCTCAGCCAGGCCGGGGTCGGCCTGCAGGGCGGAGACGTCGTTGACGACATGCGCCCCGGCCGCCAGGGCCGCGTCGGCCACTGCGGCCTTGGTGGTATCGATGCTGATCACCGCCGCGGTGCGCTCGCGCAGGCCGCGGATCACCGGCACGACCCGCCGGATCTCCTCTTCGGCCGTGACGGCCGCCGCGCCCGGACGCGTCGACTCGCCGCCCACATCCAGCCAGGCCGCGCCGGCCTCCCAGAGGCCCAGGCCATGGGCGATCGCCGACGACGCATCGGGATGCTCGCCGCCATCCGAGAACGAGTCCGGGGTGACGTTCACGATACCCATGACCACGCACCCGCCGTCAAAACGCCACTCGCGGTCGCCGAAGCGGAACACGCAGCATCCGCTGGTCATGGTGACAAGGCCTCCTGGATGGAACCCGGTTGCCGGCCCCCGCGGCCGCCAGTATGTTAGCCCGGCCCGATTCACGCACCGCATGGCGGCGTGTGAACAGGCCGCCCTTCGGGCTTCGACGCGAGGCCGGTGCGGCCTCTTGCTCAGGGCTGACCCTGAGCAAGCGGCGCGGCGCGATGCGCGTCGAAACCTGCGCGGCAGTATAGTGCGGCGCGGGTGGATTGTGAGCGCGGCCACAGGCTCCGCGAATGATCCAGGTCAGCGGCGCCGGGCAGCCGCTACTGCCGTCTGCGTGCCGCCGCCGCCCGCCGCGCCGAGATGCCGGAGTGCTGATGATACCGCGCCGTTACATCCTCGATACGAACATCCTGCTCTTCGATCCGCAGTCCCTGCTGCACTACCCCGGCAGTGACGTCATCGTCACCCTCGAGGTCCTCGAGGAGATCGACGGCTTTAAACATGACCCCAACGAGCGCGGGCGCAACTCGCGCACGGTCGGCCACATCATCGACGGCCTGCGCGCCCGCGGGGCGATTGGCGAGGGCGTCCCCCTGGACCACGGCGGGCGGCTGCGCGTGCTCTGCCGGGTGCCGGTGGACGCCGAGGCGGCGGCCAGCTTCGAGGACCGCCCGGAGAGCCGCGTCAGCAACAGCATCCTCGCCGCGGCGCTGTACCTGCGGCGCACCGAGCCGGCGGTCCCGGTGGCCATCGTCACCAAGAATGTGAACCTGCGCGTGCGTGCCGATGTCTTCGGCATCCCGGCCAGCGACTACGAGAGCGAGCGCATCCGCGACACCGACATGCTGCGCGGCTGGCATGCCGTCGAGGTCGACCGCGATCTGATCGAGATCCTGAAGAGCGGCCGCAGCGCCGTCCTGCCGGGCATCGACACGGCCCCGAACGAGTATGCCTTCCTCAGCGAGAAGGGCAACCCGAAGTGCGCCCAGGCCGCCCGCGTCGACACGGATGGTCGTACCCTCTGGCCGCTGCTCGAGACCACCCGCACCGTCTGCGGCCTGCGCAGTCTGAACCTCGAGCAGACCTTCACCCTCGACGCCCTGCTCGAGGAGCGCATACCCCTGGTGACCCTGGCCGGCAAGGCCGGCACGGGCAAGACCCTCCTGGCCATTGCCGCCGGGCTGCATCAGGTCTTTGCCGAGAACCGCTACGAGCGCCTGATTGTCTTCCGGCCGACCATCGCGGTGAGCCGCGACCTCGGCTACCTCCCCGGCGACCTCGACGAGAAGATGCGGCCCTGGATGCAGCCGGTCTACGACGCCCTCGAGCTGATCCGCAGCCAGGACCGCCAGGGGCCGTCGCGGACGCTGCCCAACGACATCATGGACTGCGACGAGATCGCCGTCGAGCCCCTGACCTACATCCGCGGCCGCAGCATACCGCACCAGTATATCGTCATCGACGAAGCCCAGAACCTGACGCCGCTCGAGGTCAAGACGGTCATCACCCGTGTCGGCGCCGGCAGCAAGATTGTCCTGACCGGCGACCCGCACCAGATCGACAACCCCTACGTCGATGCCCGCACCAATGGGCTGACCTGCCTCGTCGACAAGTTCCGCGACAGCCCGCTCAGCGCCCATGTCACCCTCGTCAAGGGCGAACGCAGCGCCCTGGCTGAAACGGCTGCCAATATCCTCTAGACCGGGAAGGATGGCTCCATGGCCGAGATCAACTACGCCTTCCGCCGCCGCCTCAATCAGGTGCACCGTCCCAACCGCGCCCGCCCCGGGCTGACCCCGGGCAACGGCGAGGTGGCGGTGCGATCCGGCTGGGCCATCGTCATCGCGCCGGATGCCTCGGACTACCTCGTGCGGGTCGCCCAGGACCTCCAGGACTACTTCCTCACCAGCCTGGGCGTGTCGCTGCTCCTCGAGCGCGACGACCTCGCCGCGGTGCTGGCGCGCGCCGAGGCGAAGGCGATCGTGCTGGGCACCTGCCAGCAGGTCCCCGGCCTGGGCTGTGGTCTCAAAGAGCGCCGCAGCTTCCGCCTCGTCGCCAAACGCGATGCCATCGTGGTCTGCGGCTGCGATGAACGCGGCGTCGGCCAGGGCGCCTACCACATCGAGGACGTCATGAACCTGCGCGAGGCGCCCTTCATGACCATGGGCGACACCGTCCGCGAGCCGCTTTTCCAGCCGCGCATGGTCCACTCGGGCTGGGGTATCGACCAGTTCCCCGATGCCCACCTCAACGCCATCGCCCACGCCGGCATGGACGCCATTCTGGTCTTCGTCAAGGGCCCCAACCGCACCACCACCGGGCACCTCGACCTGAACAACCTGGTCGACCGCGCCGCGCTCTACGGCCTCGATGTCTACCTCTACAGCTACCTGCACAGCACCCGCCACCCGGACGACCCCGACGCCGAGGCCTTCTACGAGAGCACCTACGGCGCCCTGATCCGGTCCTGTCCCGGCGCCCGCGGCATCGTCTTCGTCGGCGAGTCCTGCGAGTTTCCGAGCAAGGACGAGCGCACCCGCATGCGCACCCGGCACTGCCCGGTGCCGCCCGGCGGCGAGGACGACCGGCGGCCCTTCCCCGGGTGGTGGCCCTGCCGCGACTACCCGCGCTGGCTCGGCCTCATCAAGAAGGTCATCCGCCGCGCCAGCCCGCAGTGCGACATCGTCTTCTGGACCTACAACTGGGGCTGGGCGCCGGTCGAGCCGCGCCTCGCCCTCATCGAGGCCCTGCCCACCGACATCTCGCTGCAGGTCACCTTCGAGATGTTCGAGAACATCCGCAAGGACGGCGTCATGACGCGCTGCGTCGATTACACCGCCTCGTTCGAGGGCCCCGGGCAGTACTTCAGCACCGAGGCCAAGGCCGCCCACGACCGCGGCATACCCCTCTACGCCATGGCCAACACCGGCGGCCTGACCTGGGACATCGGCGTGATTCCGTACCAGCCGATTCCCTTCCAGTGGAAGCGCCGCTACGACGCCCTGCACCGAGCCCGCCAGGACTGGGGTCTGCGCGGCCTGATGGAGTCGCACCACTTCGGCTGGTGGCCGTCGCCGGTCAGCGAATTGGCCAAGTGGTCGTACTGGAAGCCGCAGCCGGACTTCGACGCCATGGCCGCCGCCATCGCCCGCCGTGACGTCGGTGCCGAGGCCGCGCCGTATCTGGTGGCCGCCTGGCGGGCCTGGAGTGACGCCTTCCGCAACTACGTCCCGACCAACGAAGACCAGTACGGGCCCTTCCGCGTCGGGCCGTCCTATCCCCTCGCCTTCCTCGACGAGGCGGTCGCCTTCCCCTCGGCCGACTACGCCCACTTCGGCAGCCGCATCCTCACGACCCGCTACCGCTCGCACGCCCCGGCCGACGTCGAGGGCGAGATCGGCCTCCTGGAACGCCTCGAGGCGGGCTGGACGCAAGGCCTGGAGTCGATGCGCGAAGCCGTCGAGCGGACGCCGCCGGAGAAGCAGGCGCAGGCCCAGGAGACCCTGCGGCTGGGTCAGTTCATTCGGCTCTGCGTGCGCACCACCATCCATGTCAAACGCTGGTTCCTCCTCGGCCAGGTCCTGCGCGACCCGGCCGCCACGGCCGCGGCGAAGACGCCCTGGATCGATCCGGACGTCGAGACGGCCGCCAACCGGCGCGACCCGGCTGCCACGGCCGACGCCAAGATGGCCGCCCTCGATGCCAAGATGGCCGCCCTCGACGCCATGACCGCCCTCGCCCAGGCCGAGATCGCCAACGCCCGCGAGGCCATACCCCTGGTCGAGGCCGACTCGCGCCTGGGCTGGGAGCCCAGCATGGAGTACATGACCGACCGCGAGCACCTGGAGTGGAAGATCCGCCAGGTCTACCAGGTCATCGACGAGGCCATCCCGGCCTACCGCCGCAGCCTGAAGGCCGCGACCTGACCTGGATCATCCGCGACGCGCGGCTGCGTCGCCCGCCATCCGCGTGCGTCGCACGGCGCGGCGGCGCACGTCTCGTCGCGCGTCGCGTCGCGCGGCTGACGCCGCCCCGGCCCGTGGGCGCCTTCGCGGCTGCGGCCACGCGCCTTTTTCGCCGGTCCGGGGTGTGTTTTTGCCGAGCCGGGTTTATGTTTTGCGTCGACTGACCTGCGACCCTCCAGACCTACTCCCCGCGCCCGGCGGCTCTGCCGCACCCGGGGTATAACGGTGTGCACGGCCTCCTGGTTCGGCCAGGCGGGGTGTCGCCGGTGCGGGTCCGTGGGGTCCGCCGTATCAGGGCGGTCAACCGCGATGCCTGGAAAGGTCCCCTGGACCGGCTGGCCCTCGCCTGGGGCTGGCTGTGCTGTGCCCCGGACGCCATTGTCCGGCGCGGCCCGGCAGGCGGCGTGACTATGGATGACGAGGTTACCGCATGCGCGAGCATGGCTTCAACAACGAACTGTACCTCGAACAGCAGTCCCGTTACATCCTCGAGCGCGCCAACCTTTTCGACAACAAGCTCTACCTCGAATTCGGCGGCAAGCTGGTCCACGACTTCCATGCCGCGCGGGTGCTGCCGGGCTTCGACCCGACGGCGAAGGTCCGCCTGCTCGAGCGTCTTCGTGACAACGCCGAGATCCTGATCTGCGCCTACGCCGACGACATCGAGCGGCGCAAGACGCGAGCGGACTTCGGCATCACCTACGACCTTGACGTCCTGCGTCTCATCGACGACATGACCCGCCGCGACATCCTGGTGCGTTCGGTCGTCGTCACCCGCTACCATGGTCAGAGCGCCGCGGATGCCTTCATCCGCCGCCTCGAGCGCAATGGCATCCCGGTCATCACCCATCGCGCCATCGAGGGCTACCCCGCCGACGTCGAGCGCATCGTCAGCCCGGCCGGCTACGGCGCCAACCCGTACATCCAGACCGAGCGGCCGGTCGTGGTCGTCACCGGCCCGGGGCCCTGCAGCGGCAAGATGGCCACCTGCCTCAGCCAGGTCTACCACGAACACCAGCGCGGCGTGCGCGCCGGCTACGCCAAGTACGAGACCTTCCCCATCTGGAATCTGCCCCTGCGCCACCCGGTCAATGTCGCCTACGAAGCCGCCACCGCCGACATCGGCGACTTCAACCAGGTCGACCCCTTCCACCTCGAGGCCTACCAGCAGACCGCGGTGAACTACAACCGCGACATCGAGATCTTCCCGGTGGTCAAGCACATCCTCCGGCGCATCATGGGCGACGAGCGCGTCTACAAGTCGCCGACCGACATGGGCGTCAACCGCGTCGCCTTCGCCATCACCGACGACGCGGCGGTGCGCCGCGCCGCCACCCAGGAGGTCATCCGGCGGCACTTCCGCTACCAGTGCGAGTACCGCATGGGCCTGGTCGAGGCCAGCACTGTCGACCGCGTCAAGGTGCTCATGGCCGAGCTGGGCTGCACCGACATGGACCGCCCGGTGGTCCAGCCGGCCCGCCAGGCCGCCGACGACGCCCGCCAGCGCGGCCATGGCCACGACGGCATGTTCTGCGGCGCCGCCATCGAGCTGCAGGACGGCCGCGTCGTCACCGGCAAGAACTCGATCCTCCTGCACGCCGCCTCGGCCTGCGTGCTGAATGCTATCAAGACCCTCGCCGGCATCCCCGACAGCATCCACCTGCTCTCGGCCCTCGTCCTGCAGTCGGTGGGCGCCATGAAGACCGACATCCTCAGCGGCGGCCAGGTCAGCCTCAACCTCGATGAGACCCTCATCGCCCTGAGCGTCAGCGCCGCGGCCAACCCCATGGCGCAGGCCGCGCTCCAGTACCTCAAAGAACTCCATGGCTGCGAGATGCACCTGACGCACATGCCGACTCCCGGCGACGAGTCCGGGCTGCGCCGTCTCGGCGTCAACCTGACTTGCGATCCCCATTTCAGCGGTAAGTTCCTGCACGCGGTGTAGCGCCTGCGGCGGCGCGGTCGGCGCCCGTTCGACGGGGTGCCGACGCACCGACCGGCCGACCGGCCGGCCGCCGCGAGCCAGCCGGCCAGACAGGGTTAGGAGAAAGCACGGATGCCGAAGCACAGTGACATCAACACCATCATGATCATCGGCTCGGGGCCCATCGTGATCGGCCAGGCCTGCGAGTTCGATTACTCCGGCACGCAGGCCTGCAAGGCCCTCCGCGCCATGGGGTACCGCGTCGTGCTGGTGAACTCCAACCCGGCCACCATCATGACCGACCCCGGCATGGCCGACGAGACCTACGTCGAGCCCCTGACCGTGGAGCGCATGGAGCAGATCATCGCCAAGAGCCGCCCGGATGCCCTCCTGCCGAACCTCGGCGGCCAGACCGGCCTGAATCTCTCCGCGCAGCTCGAGAAGGCCGGCATCCTCAAGAAGTACGGCGTGCGCATCGTCGGCGTCGCCGCCGACGCCATCGAGCGTGGCGAGGACCGCCTGGCCTTCAAGGAGGCCATGCGGCGCCTGGGCATCGACCTCCCGGCCAGCGAGCTGGCCTACACCGTCGAGCAGGCCGAGGCGGTGGCCGCGACCCTGGGCTACCCGGTGGTCATCCGGCCGGCCTACACCATGGGCGGCAGCGGCGGCGGCCTGGTCTACAACGTCGAGGAACTCCGCGCCGTCGCGGCCCGCGGCATCGCCGCCAGCTTCGTCGGCCAGATCCTCGTCGAGGAGTCCGTCCTCGGCTGGGAGGAACTCGAGCTGGAGGTGGTGCGCGACGAGAAGAACCGCCTGATCACCGTCTGCTTCATCGAGAATGTCGATGCCATGGGCGTGCACACCGGCGACTCGTTCTGCGTGGCGCCGATGCTGACCATCAGCCGGGAACTCCAGGAGCGCCTGCAGACGTGGGCCTACGCCATCGTCGAGAGCATCGGCGTGATCGGCGGCACCAACGTGCAGTTCGCCCACGACCCCAAGACCGACCGCGTCGTCATCATCGAGATCAACCCGCGCACCTCGCGCTCGTCGGCCCTGGCCAGCAAGGCCACCGGCTTCCCCATCGCCCTGGTCTCGGCCAAACTGGCCGGCGGACTCGCCCTCGACGAGATCACCTACTGGCGCCGCGGCAGCCTCGACCGCTATGAGCCCTGGGGCGACTACGTCGTCGCCAAGTTCCCGCGCTGGGCCTTCGAGAAGTTCCGCGGCTCCGAGGACCGCCTCGGCACCCAGATGAAGGCCGTCGGCGAGGTCATGAGCATCGGCAAGAACTACAAAGAGGCCATGCAGAAGGCCATCCGCTCGCTCGAGAACGGCCGCTACGGCCTCGGCTTCGTCAAGGGCTACCACCAGAAGAGCCTGCGCGAGCTCCTCGAACTCCTGCGCGAGCCCAGCAGCGAACGGCAGTTCATCACGTACGAGGCCCTGCGCAAGGGCGCCAGCGTCGAGGAGCTGCACCGCCTGACCTACATCAAGGCCTGGTTCATCGAACAGATGAAGGAGCTGGTCGAGCTCGAGGAGAAGATCCTCGCCTGCCCCGCCGGCGCGCTGCCTGACGAGCTGCTCATCCAGGCCAAGAAGGACGGCTTCGCCGATGCCTACCTGGCCAAGATCCTCGGCGTCAGCGAGGCCAGCCTGCGCCAGCGCCGCCAGGCCATCGGCTGCGTCCAGGGCTGGCATGCGGTACCCGTCAGCGGCGTCGAGAATGCCGCTTACTACTACTCGACGTATAACGCCCCCGACGCCATCCCGGTCAGCACCCGCCGCAAGGTCATGATCCTCGGCGGCGGGCCCAACCGCATCGGCCAGGGCATCGAGTTCGACTACTGCTGCGTCCACGCCGCCCTGGCCCTGCGTGAACTGGGCTACGAGACCATCATGGTCAACTGCAATCCGGAGACGGTCTCCACCGACTACGACACCTCCGACC
>JAAYZO010000634.1 GCA_012514865.1 Lentisphaerota bacterium
CCCACCCCGGCAAGCCGGCTTGGCGGAATATCCCTCTGATGCCAGCAGCGAGAGTATGGCGCCGATCCGCCTCATCTTCCTTGCCCCGACGTTACGGCGGAGGCGCTGCACTCAGTCGATTCCCGCCGCTGGTTGGGGCTTGCTCTCATCCAAATCGCTGGCCTGACCTATTCACGCGCCGCACGGCGGCTCGGCAGCCTGCCGGGCGCCGGGGAACGGCGCCCGGCAGGGCCATGGACCGCGCCGGTGTCAGGGCGCGATGCGGAGGGTGAAACGCTGTTCGGCGCGGCCGCCGTGCTGGTTGCTCACCACCATGGCGACGGCGGCCTCGCCGGCGGCGGTCGGGACGCCGCCCATCACGCCGGTCGCGGCGTCGATGGTCAGCCAGGCCGGCGCCTCCGTCAGCTCGAAGCGGTTCACCTCGGCGTCCCAGAGCTTGGTGATCGGCTGCTCGTAGCGGTACTGGACGTCGTTCAGCGAGGTCAGCACCCCCGGCGCGTAGCGGAAGGCCTCGCCGACTCGTGCCGTCGTCGTCGGGCGGCTCCAGACATGCGGGTGCGGCAGCTCCGCGAAGGCCGAGCTGGCGCTCTCGGTGCCCTCGGCGTCGACGGCGACGACGCGGTAGAAGCAGCGGTTCTGGTTGTCGTGGGTGGGGGTCGTTGTCACCACCAGCATCTCGGTCGACTCGGTGCGGCCGAGGAGATTCGCCGGCAGGGCGCCGCGCTTGAAACCGGTGTAGGGCTCGTCGTGCTCGGGGAAGCCGCGTTCATCCGAGCCGTAGACCTTGTACGCCACCGGGCGGGTCCCGGAGGGATTGGCGTTCCAGCGCAGGACGAAGCCCTCGCCCTGGGGTTCGACGCGGACATCCCGCGGCACCATCGGGCCATCCCAGCGGAAGGTCCACACCGGCGACCACTCGCTCCAGACACCGCGCGCCGAACGCGCCCGCACGCGCCAGTGGTACTGGACGCCGGGCGAGAACATGCCGCGGAACGGGATGCTCCAGGTGCTGCTGCGGATGACCAGGTCGTAGTTGGGGCGATACGGCAGGGCCATGTCCGGCCGCAGGCTGACGCGCAGGTGGTAGGCGGTGGCGCGCGGCACCGGCTCCCAGGACAGGGTGGGAAAGGTCTCGCGCGTGGTGGTGCCGGGCAGGGGCGACAGCGGCACCGTTGGCGCGGCGGGCGGCGCGGCGGCGGCTTGGTCGCACTCCTGCCAGCGGTGCGTCACGGTGATCTGCCGCGGGCCCTCGGTGCGGTCGCTGTAGACGACGCGGTTCTCGCCCAGGCGCAGCCGCGGCAGCGACAGCGGCGCAGCCATGACGTCGGTCTCCATGCGCAGCGCGGCCAGCCGGGCCCCGGTGGTGCCCGGGGCGCTGTGCAGGCCGACCACGACCTGGTAGGCGTACTTCCCGGGGGCCTGGTGCGGCAGGAGGGCCTCGTCGAGGGCCACCTCAGGCTGGAGCCGTCCTGGCCCGCGGCCCTCCCACACGCGCTGCGGCGCGCCGCCGGGCAGGACCAGGCTCAGGCTGGCGGCGTCGGCGGCGTCGGCCAGGTCGAACACCGGCCGCAGGGTGCCGCCGACGATCACCCAGGGCGACGACACCGCGTAGGCCACCTGCGCCGTTGGCGTGGTGCCCGCCAGGGCGTCGGGGTCGACCGCGGCGATGTCCTGTTCGGCGGCGATGCCCTCGCGCCAGTGCGCGGCACTGAGCCGCGGCACGTAGTGCAGCTTCGAGTTGCCATAGTAGGGCGGCGCGGCCCGCCACTTCTCGCTGTGGCAGGCGAACTTGCCGATGTTGTCCCAGCGCAGCTCGACGGCCTCGCCCGGGCGCAGGGTGTGGTCGAGGGTGTGACCGCTGACCGTGTGGCGCAGCTTGGTGTCGTCGGCGCCGAACAGGGCCGCGTTCGTCTCGCTGCCCGACCAGCCGCCGAACTCGGGGCCGTAGTGGACCTCGCGGCGGGCCAGGTCGTGGTCGACCATGCACTCGTCGCCGCTGATCAGGTGGCGGTTCTCGCGGTCGAGGTGGAAGACCTCCTCATCGATGTCGAGGAAGGCAAACCGGCCGTCGACCATGGTCTCGACCTGGACATGGCCGTTCAAGGCCCGCACGAACGGGTCCTCCGGATTCGTCGGCCGGCCCAGGCCGGCGGCGCCGAACAGCACCGACCCGGCGTAGCCGAGGTCGTCGCAGAGGTTCAACCCGTAGCAGTTCAGGAGCTTCACCGGGTCGTGGAATTCGTCATCCGGGAAGAGCGGCAGGCAGTGGTAGCGGGCGTGCCGGGTGTTCTCCCAGACGAACAGCGCCCGCTCCATCTGCGTCTCGGCGCCGCGGGTGAACTCGGCGATCATGCTCTCCAGGGTGCCCCAGTCGCCGCGGTCGTTGATGAGGACCTTCGGCCAGCGCACCGGGGTGTCGCCTGTGTTGGCAAGGGTCAGCGACAGGTTCGGCTGGAAGGCCACACGCATGCCGCTGTTGAAGCGGCTGCGGCCATTCTCGAAGTCGACCAGGCCGCCCATGCGGACGCTGTACTCGTGGCGTCCGGCGGTGATGACCTCCTGGTGTTCGCGCACCGGCCCGGTGGCGCTGAGCGGTCCGGAAAGGCTGCTCTCGGGGTTGGTGGAGATGACCTCGTAGCGCCGGCCGTTCTGGCGCGGGTCGGAATTGTCGCGGGCACTCATGAAGAGGCCGCTGCGCGTCCAGTGCGAGTAGCGCCCCTGGCCGAGGTTACGGATATCGGCGTGGAGGGCCCGCGGCGGCCCCAGCGGCTCGCCATCCTCGAGCAGCACGAGCTGCGAGCGGTTGCCGGTCTCCTTGTCGCCCTCCTCGCCGAGGTCGAGGCCTACCACATAGCAGAAGCCGATCTCCGGACGGAAGGCGTCCGCCGGGATGACCATCCGGGCCACCGGCGCAGCCGGCGCGGCCCCGACCGCCAGGCAGGTCAGGCCTGCCATCGCACTCCACAACCCTGTCCGCATGGTCGTCCTCCGTGGTCTGCCCTGCTGCACTCGTGCCGATGCCGCTTCCGCGTCGTTGCCGCCCCGTCCCGGCGACCCGCCGGGCCTCAGGGGCCGCGCCGGCGCGACCGATAGGCCGCCAGGACCTCGCCGATCTCCAGGTCGAACTGGTGCTGACCCGGGTCCTTCAGATGCGCCAGGCCGTCGCAGACGCGGTTCTGCGCCGGGCTGAAGGTGATCACGCGCAACCGCCCGGCCGCCGGGTCGACGCGCAGGAGCCGTATCCAGTCCGAGTCGTCGCTGCCGCGCGGGTAGTCCTGGAGGATCTCGTGGACGAGATTGCCGGCGAGGCCGCGGCTCTCCTGGCGGTGGGCGATCGAGGCGGACTGGTCGCCGCAGAGGACCAGGAAGAGGTTCGGGTGCCGGGAGAGGCACTTCTCCCAGAGCTGCTGGGGCGTGTTGCCGCGCTCGCCGTGGACCTTCTTCCAGAGCATGCGGCCCTGGGGCTCGCCGCTGCCGAAGCGTTCCAGGCCGCCGAGGTACATGTGGGTCGTCACGACGGCCAGGCGGTGCTTCTGCGCGGTGAGGACCTCGTCGGCCCAGGCCAGGACGTCGTCCGGGGCGTTGCACTCGAGGTGAAGGAAGACCATGTCGATGCCGGCGGCGGTGATGAGCTGAAAGCTGTTGGCGTTGTTGCCCGAGATCGCGGTCGGCTGGCCGGGCCGGCCGGCATAGCAGCCGCCGTACCACGGCATCCCGGCGAAGCGCACCGCTCCGAAGGTCTCCTGGAACAGCGCCGAGTCGCCGCTGCGCCCGATCAGGTCGTGATTGCCGACCGCCAGGCCGTAGGGCACGCGTCCGTGCAGGCGGTCCATCGCGGCCTGCGCCACGCGCCACTGCTCGCGGTTGTTGCGGTCGACGACATCGCCCGCGTGGGTGACGAAGGCGATGCGCTGCGCCTCGAGGTTGTCGGCCAGCCACTGGGTGCGCGAGACGAAGGCGGGGTTACGCGGCTCGCCGCTCTGACCGGCGCGGCCGGAGCCGGGGCCGAAGTAGCGCTGCGTGTCGGGGATGACCGCGATGGTGAAGGTGCCTTCCGGCGCCGGCTCCAGGCCCGGCCCGGGCGCCCGCGGGACGGCGGCCGCCGCGGGTGCCGCCGCGGCGGCGGGGGCGAGGCGGCTGGCGTGCCTGGTGCGCAGGTGCGCCTCGAGGGCGGCGAGGTCGTCGGTGGTCAGAGCGCGGCGGTAGAGGATGAGTTCGGCGAGGTCGCCGTCGAGGCGCTGGGCGCGGCCCTCGTCACGACCGCCGAGGGCGGTCCGGACCGGGACCCGCCCCGACCCGGCCGGGCTGCTGCGCTCGTCCCTGCCGTCGACGCGCAGGGTGAACCGGCAGGCGTCCTCGTGCCGGGCGTTGCGCACCGCCAGGAGGCTGTAGCCGTCAGGACCGACGACCGAGGCCGTGTCGGCCTGGCGGCCGCCCTGGCCGAGGACCACGCGCAGGGTCCGCTCGCCGGGGATGTGGATGCGGTACTGCATGGCGGCGCCGTCCGTGCGGGCCAGGATGGAGCCGTTGCGGCGTGCCCTGACCACGGCGATGAGGGTGAACTCGTCGGCGCCCTGGAAATCCAGGTCAGGGGAGTCGTTGAAGATCATGGCGGCGGTGCCGTCGAAGCGCACGGCGCCCTCGGCCGGGCCGAGGTAGCGCGGTGCGCCGAGGCCGTCGATGGCGCTGGCCTGGTGCGCCGACGGGCTCTTGTCGCGCCAGGACTGGATGCGGCCGGTGTCATCGGCCAGGGCCAGGGTCGCGGCGTCGCCGGCGTCGAGCCAGAGGACCAGGCCCGGCAGGTCGCTCGGACTCACCTCGGCCGACAGCCCCGACAGCCCCGACAGCACCAAGGCCAGGGCCGCCGCCAGAAACACCCCGAGGCGCGGCCGCGCGGATCGCCGGCCGAACGGCTCTCGATCGGAATCGTGCAGCATGGCTCCCTCCGAACCGCACCCGCCGCGACCGCTCAGTGGGTCATGGCATAGACGAGGATATTGGTGCCGAGGCGGGTGTAGAACACGTGCGCGAAGTCGCTGATCTCGCGGCTGCCGTAGTAGCGGAAGACCCGCCAGCGCCCGCCGGGCTCGTTCGCCCATGCCGGCAGGGCCTGGTCCTGGCAGTAGATGACGTCGGTGTCGCCATCCTCACGGCGCACCTCGAAGCGCGCCCCGCTGTAGGCGGCGGTCTGCAGGGCGGCGCTGAGGCCCTCAGTGTCTTCCAGGATGCGGAAGCGTATGACCGTACTCCAGGCCCCGAGGCTGTTGCGGCCCCAGCCCATGGCGACGATCGGGGTCAGCAGCACCGCGATGCGGCCCTTGACGCGCAGGCCCACGGCCGAGTAGGTGCCCTCGGGCCACTTCTCCTCTTCGACGTAGCGGCGGACCGTCTCCGGCAGGATACTGGTGTCCGGCAGGCCCTCGTAGAAACTGCGGAAGAGCGGGTGTGAACGCCGCAGGGCGGTGAACTCGGCCTCGGGGAAGACGGCCTCGAAGGCGGTCCGTATCTCGGGGCAGGCCTCCCACTCGGCGAAGCTGTGGTGCTGCCCGAAGAGGCTGTTCTCGCGCAGGAAGGCGGCGTTGATGCCGGCGTCGATGTAGAGGAAGCCGCCGCGCTCGAGGTAGGCCTTGAGCTGACGCCGCTCGAGATCGGAGAAGGTCCAGTCGGCGCGGTCGGCGAAGTTCGCGTAGACCATCGGCAGCTCGAAGAGCCGTTCGTCCTCGAAGTTGCTGAGGATGACCGGCTCGGGAACGACGTTCAGGGTGGTCTCCGCGCGGATATGCTGGAGCAGGCTGGGCAGGGCCTCGGCGTAGCGTCGCCCGACGGCATCGCCGGCGACGAGCTGGCCGATGCGGACCTCGGGGCCGGCCGCGGGCGTCGGCGCGGCCGACGGCGCGGGTGCGACGGCCGGCGTCGGAGCGGCGGGCTCGGCGCCGCGCAGGCCCGACGGCGCCGGCCACCACGCCGCCAGGAGCAGCGCCAGGCCGAGGCCGACGGCCAGCCAGTGCCGCGAGGTCCTTGTGTTCGCCGAACGCCTCACCGTCACCCCCGTCGATGCATCCAAGACCGGCCTGCACTCGCCGCGCGCGCCGCGCGCCCGGGCGCCCGGGCGCCGGCGTGGCGGTGCAACCGCGCCCCAATGTACACGCGCCCACCCGCTTTGCTCCCCCGGTGCCGCCCGCGAGCAGGGCTGTTTGAAGATCGCGGCGGCGCTCACTCGGTCACCCTGGAGGGGTGCCAGATCGTAGCCGGGGGTCGCGCGCAGCCCGACCCCCGGAAACGCGGATTGCACGCCATGCACCCTGGAGG
>JAAYZO010000069.1 GCA_012514865.1 Lentisphaerota bacterium
CGGCCTTGCGCACGATCGCCTCGAAGAAGCGGTCCTCCTCACGCACCGCGCCGAGGGCGTGGCCGGTGCTGGCGCACCAGGCCTCGAGGTCGTTGCGGAAGGACAGGGTGCCGCGGATGATGATCTCGTCGCCCGGCGCCATCTCCTCGAGGCTCTGACGCACGCGGACGATCGGCCCGGGGCACTGCATCGCGGTGACATCGAGGCGCCGCGTCGCGGCCGGCGCGGTGCCCGCCGCCGGCGCGGCCGGCGCGGCGGTCACGGGGAGGGCCCGCAGGGGCGCCGGGGCGGGCGTCGGCACCGGGGAGGTGCCGGTCACGGGCGCCGGCGACGGGCCGGGATGGACGTGCTTCCAGGTCACCCAGCCGCCGCTGAGGGTGGCGGCGCGGAAGCCGTGCTGGCGCAACATGCGTTCGGCGACATAGCCGCGCAGGCCGACCCGGCACAGGGTCACGATGAGGCGGTCGCGGGGCAGCTCGTCGAGGCGCTGGCGGAGGCTCTCCATGGGGATGGTCAGGGCGCCGGGGAAGGTGCCCAGTTCGCGTTCGGCCGGCTCGCGGACGTCGAGGACGACGGCGTCGGCCGGCAGGGCATCGGCGTAGACCGGCTCGCTGTCGCCGGCGAGGACATTGGCGGCGATCATGCCGGCGAAGTTCACCGGTGACTTCGCCGAGCCCTGCGGCGGCGCGTAGGCCAGCTCGAGCTCGGCCAGGTCGCGGACGGTCAGGCCGGCCTGCATGGCCGTCGCCAGGACGTCGATCTGCTTCGCCACCGCCTTGCGGCCGACCACCTGGGCCCCGAGGAGGGTGCCGTCGTCGCGGAAGAGGACCTTCATATGCAGGGGCTCGGCGCCGGGGTAGTAGGAGGCATTGGAGGCCGGGTGGAGGTAGACGCGCCGGAAGGGCATCCCGGCGGCCGTGAGGGCCTCGGCGGTGTGCCCGACGCTGGCGGCCGTCAGGCCGAAGACCTGCACGACGTTGGTGCCCAGGCTGCCACGGAAGCGGCTGTCGCGGCCGCAGGCGTTCTCCGCGGCGATGCGGCCCTGTCGGTTGGCCGGTCCGGCCAGCGGGATCTGCACCGGCTGGCCGGTGACGCCGTCGCGCACCGCGATCATGTCGCCGACCGCGTAGATGCTCGGGTCCGAGGTGCGCAGGTGGTCGTCAACGGCCACCCCGCGGCACGGCGCCAGCTCCAGGCCGGCGGACGCTGCCAGGGACGTGTTCGGGCGCACCCCGACGGCCATGATGACGATGTCGGTGCGCAGGCGCTCGCCGTTCTTCAGCACGACCTCGACGGGGCCGTCCGGGTCGGCGCTCGCGAAGGACTCGGCCGACTGGCCCAGGTGCAGGACGACGCCCTTGGCTGCGAGCTCCTGGTGCAGCGGCTGGGCCATCTCGGCGTCGAGGGTGCGCAGGACATGCGGGAGGATGTCGACCAGGTGCACCTCCAGGCCGCGATGGCGGAGGTTCTCGGCGACCTCCAGGCCGATGAAGCCGGCGCCGATGACCGTGGCGTGGCGGGCCTCGCGCTCCAGGTGAGCCATGATGCGGTCCAGATCCGTCATCGTCCAGAGCGTGAAGACCTGCGGCAGGGTCGCCCCCGGCAGCGGCGGCACCACCGGCTGCGAGCCGGTCGCCAGGATCAGGGTGTCGTACGACTCCTCGTAGGTCTCGCCGGTGTCAGACGGCGCACCTGCACCCGACGGCGCTCGCGGTCGATCGCGGTGACCTCCTGAAGGGTCCGCACGTCCACCCCGAAGCGTCCGCGGAAGCGCTCCGGCGTCATCACCAGCAGGCTCTCACGCTGCGGAATCACGCCGCCGACGTGATACGGCAGCCCGCAGTTCGCGAACGAGATGTGCTCGCCGCGCTCGAACAGCACGATCTCGGCCTTCTCGTCCAGGCGCCGCGCCCGCGCCGCCGCACTCGCACCACCCGCCACACCGCCCACAATCACCAGCTTCATGCTCGTATCCCCTGATTGACGTGTCGTCATCATGCCTGCCACCGTGCCGCCCGGCACCCCGGCCGGGCTGGCCCCGCCCTGGGCTTCAGGACGGACCCGCCGCCGCGGGGTCGTCCTCGACAAACCGCATCACCGTCAGCAGATGCCGCTGCAGACAGCCGAAGACATGCAGGAAGTCCCGGTTGCGCAGAGCGCAGTACTTGACCGTGCCCTCCTTGTGCGTCCGGATCAGCCCGTGCGTCTCCAGAATCCCGAGCTGCTGCGACATCATGCTCTGGCTGCACCCCAGGGCCTCGTAGAGCTCTGTCACCGTGCGCTCGCCGTCCTGGAGGCACTGCAATACCCCCAGACGCAACGGGTGCGCCAAGGCCCGCAGGACCTTCGCCCCGGCCTCGCGCTGCGCTGCAGTCAAGGTCTCCGACATACCGACAGCCTCCTGATGAGTGCCCGGACCGCCACGACATTCAAACATGATAATAGTGTAATGTTCTAAGTCATGATGTCAAGTCGTGGGCGGCATGCCGCCCGGTGGTCGGAACCAGGATGAGGCGTTGCATGAGTTGATAATCCTAAGGCATCGGTTTAGATTTATCATCATGAAGTATCTCAGGAGGACTCTTGGCACAAGCCTCGCTCTGGCGGCCCGGAACTTCCCTGCCGTCATCCTGACGGGGCCGCGTCGTGCCGGCAAGACGACGTTGCTTCGGCAGCGGTTTCCTCGCGCTGCGCCTGTGCTGCTCGAGGATCCGGACGTGGTGGCCCGCGCCCAGGCCGACCCGCAGGGCTTCCTGGACGACCTCACGTTGCCGGTGATCCTTGACGAGATCCAGAACGCGCCGCATCTGTTCAACTACATCCGTTCCCGCATCGACGCCGCACCGGAGCGCTTCGGCCAGTGGCTGCTCACCGGCTCGCAGGAGGCGCCACTGATGCGGGGCGTCACCGAGTCGATGGCTGGGCGCGCCGCCGTGTTCCATCTCCTGCCGCTCTCCGTGGAAGAGTCGCCCCGGGTCTCGCCCTTGCGCGGCGGTTTCCCCGAGGTTCTCGCGCGGCCGGCGGCGGCCGACATCTGGTTCCGGTCCTATGTACAGACCTACCTCGAACGCGATGTGCGTGCGGTGAGTTCGATCCGCGACTTGGCGGCCTTCCGTCGCTTCATCGGTCTGCTGGCCAGCCGTTGTGGGCAGATGCTGAACAAGACGGACCTGGCGGCGCCGCTGGGTGTATCCGTGCCCACCATCGGCGAGTGGCTGAGCATTCTGGAGATCACGGGGCAGATCCTCCTCATCCCGCCCTTCTATGAGAACTTTGGCAAACGCCTGGTGAAGTCCCCGAAGCTGTACTTTGCCGACGCCGGTCTGGCCTGCCATCTGTTGGGGATCGGGAGCGAGAGTGCCCTACGGGGCTCGCCCTTCCTCGGGCCGATCTTCGAGGGCTTCGTTGCCAGCGAGATCGTCAAGCATCGCCTGAACCGAGGCCGGGTGCGCGGGCTTTACTACTTCCGGGACCAGCAGGGCCTGGAGGTTGACTTTGTGATCGACGACGGGAACCGCCGCCTGACGCTCATCGAGGCGAAGGCCACGCGGACGGCGCTGCCTGTCGCCGCCGCGCCTCTGCGGCGACTGGCCGGTGCCGTCGCCGGCTACGATGCCTCGGCGTGGCTGGTCCACGCGGGACAGGGCGGCAAGGCCCCGGCTGAGGCGCTCTGTCCCGGCGCCCGGGCGCTCGGCTGGAAGAACCTTCACGCTGTCCTGGAACAGGCACCGTAGCCCGCGGGAGGCACGCCGACGTGATCCCGGCGCTGCGTGGATGACGTTGCAGGGCTGTTCGAAAGAACGGTTCTGGCACCCCTGCAGGGTGCATGGCGTGCACTCCGCGGTTCCGGGGGTCGTACTGCGCACGACCCCCTTCGTCAGAGCACCGGCTTCAGCCGGAAGTGTGCCGCGTGCCTTCAGGCCGCGGCGGCATCCGGGGTCGCGCCGGGCTGAAGCCACGGCGCACACGTCCGCGTGAACGCGGTACTCTGACCCGGAG
>JAAYZO010000635.1 GCA_012514865.1 Lentisphaerota bacterium
CATGGCAATGACTGGAATGCCATCGCCGCCTCCTACGCCGGGCTGTACTTCAGCCGCTACTACCCCGACCTCGAGATCGGCCAGAAGCTCCTGCGCAACATCGAGGCCCTCAACGCCCCGAATATGGCCTTCTGGAAGGTCAACGAAGACTGCCCCGGCTATGGCAACATCACCCTGACCGGCAACTGCGACTGGGCCCTGGCCCGGCCCGTGCCGAGCTACTTCCAGGATGGCCACCTGCGCCAGATGGTCGACTTCGATATGCTCATCACCGACAACCAGGGCCGCGCCTCCGGCATCGGCGACTTCTCGGGCTTCAGCACCTACCAGGTGGACTCGTACCTACTGGCCGCATGGCTCTACAAGGATGGGCGCTACCTCTGGTGGTGGGACCGCTTCATCGGCCGCCCGGCGCGCTTCTGGGTCCCCCCGGAGGTCCTGGCGCGACAGGTCCCCGAGGACCTCGTCGGCATCCGCCGCGCCCCGCTCGACAACTGGCTCTACCAGAGCCGCGAGCCCGGCAGGCAGGGCGCTATCCCACAGGACCGCTGCTTCGACAAGGTCAGCTTCCGCAGCGGCCTGGAGCCCGCCGATCAGTACCTCTGCCTCAGCGGCCTCTCGTACGGCTTCCACGCCCACGCCGATGCCAATGCCATCGTCCGCTACGCCGACCAGGGCCGCGTCTGCCTCTACGACGACGGCTACATGATCCCGACCCTCTCGGAACACAATACCGTCATCATCCTCAAAGACGGCTGGGCCGGCCGCACGCCGGACTTCAGCGAGGTCACCGCCGAGGCCGAGTCGGATCGCACCGGGCTCTTCGAGAGCCGCCTGGATGCCTACAACGGCGTCGCCTGGGACCGCGCCGTGATCTGGTCGAAGGGCCGCCACTTCCTGGTGATCGACGACCTGCGGGCGCTGGAGGCCTCACGCTACAGCTTCCAGTGCCTCTGGCGGGCTCTGGGGCGGACCCGCCTCGAGGGGCGCCGCTGGACGTCTGAGAAGGACGGCTCGCGCTTCAGCCTCCTGGTGGCCAGCGACGCGGCGCTGTCGCTGCGCGAGTCGGCCGGGACCTCGCTGAACTCACCGCCCTTCCCGCTGCATGAAGCCCGCGCCCTGGTGCAGTCCTCGGCGCACGACCTCGCCGTCGGCCAGAGTGCGCACTTCGCCAACCTCTTCTACACCGAGTGGACCGAGGCCGCCCCGCGACCTGTCGAGGTGGCGCGCGCCGGCGCCGGTGCCACGACCTGGTTCGTGCGCGACGGCGACGAGGTGGCGGCCGCCGGCATCCACGCCTGCCAGGGCGTCGACGGGGTCGGCATCGACGCCGATGTCTTCCATCTCACCGCGGGGCATCTCCTGGCCGCCGGCCTGCGCTCGTTCAGCCTCGGCGAGATGAGCCTCACCGCCACCGGTGCCGTCAGCCTCGACCTCGACCTCGCTACCGGCACCGCCCGCCTGCGCTGCGACGGCCCGGCGACCCTGACCGGCCCCGGCGCGGCACCGCGCCGCGACCTCGCCGCCGGCGAGAGCGCCCTGGCCCTCGCGCCCTGGCCGGCCGCGGCCACGGCGGCCCTCGCCGGCGCCCTGTCGAAGGCCCTCCAGGACGCCACCGCCGCCGACACCGCCGCGGCACCGGCCGCCGCCGGCAGCGGCGATGGCCTCCGGCAGCTCTGGCGCTACGCGGATTTCAAGGTCCTCGCACCCGCCAGCAGCCTGCCCGGGACACGCCTGCACAGCACCATCCAGCCGCTCCCCAAAGAAGAGGTCGGCCATGGCACCGGCCGCGTCGAGGACCTCCTCCAGAGCGGCGCCAATATCATGTTCAGGCCCGGCGAGGCCGTCGTGCTGACGATCGACTTCCCGGAGGCACGACCCGTGCATGAGGTCGTCATCGCCTCACGGCAACTGCGCACCTTCCAGGGCGGCTGCGGCCTGCGCCGAGTCGTCGTCTCGGGCAGCTCCGATGGCTTCAAACAGGACCTCCGGCGTCTGGCGGAGGTGAGCCACGACAAGGCCCCCGAGGATGGCCTGGTCGACTACCCGGCCGGCCTCGAGGGCAAGCCGGCCGTGAGCAGCCTGCGCCTCGAGATCGAGCCGTGGAGCCCG